>JAJYWR010000005.1 GCA_021791395.1 bacterium | reverse complement strand
CCATATGCCGGAGTCAGTTACCATGCGTTTCACATCGTTGTAGTTCATGACAAAACCTTTCTTTTGTTGTTTAGGAACGTTGTAGCTGCCTTAGTTGGCAGCATTGCTGACGCCTGCGCAGACGTCATCCACTAGACGCGTAATCTCGAGATTCAACTTACTCTCAAAATAAACGCGATCCAGCGAGATGGTCGGCAGGCTGTTTTTAGCCGTAAGATTGGCAAGACCGTGGGAAATCTCGTCTTCCGAGACTAGTTCGAAATTTGAGAAAATTCCACGTAGGTGGTCCGAAAACTCTTTCCGCAGTTGGCAAAAAAATTCCTCCGCGGGTAGCGCGAAACCGCGTTCCATCGCCCACGTTTTCATCAGTAAGCGTATATCCGCTGAGACAATATATGGCTTAGACATGACTTTCTCCTTTTCAAAGAACTGAGTCCGCCGTTCTGTTGTGGGTAGGCGAACGAAAACCCCCTCCGGTTACGGAGGGGGTTGGCTTCATATGAGTAAGATATAAAACTACATCAAGACAATCCTCTCCGCGATCGGATGGAGTCGTGATGATGAATCCTACTGATGATAGTTCGATAGCCACCCAAGTCCCCCGTAAGCCACTTTTGGACGCGGGCGATGGTTGTCGAGCTTAATCCCGTCTCTTTGGCTATCGCTACGTAGGGTATCTTTTGGTCGAGCATGCGTGCGGCCTTCCACCGGTTGCTGAATTCCGCTATTTCCTTCTCTGCCATGAGATCCCGGAAAAACCTTCTCGCTTCATCAAGATTTTCGAGCTTCAAGATCGCCTCAAAGAGAGCGTCGGTGTTTTTGGTTATCCATTTTTCTCCTTTCTTCATACTTTATTATACTAAAGTATCACGGGTCCATTTGTCAAGTAGTATTGTGCGACAGGTGAAGGTGATACAATGAAGACGAATGATGGAAATCGAGAAGTATCTCAAGGAATACCTGGATTACCTGGAGATTGAAAAGAACCGGTCGCGGAAGACGCGCGAAAACTACGAGCGGTATCTCCGGCTTTTCGTAGGGCTTTCGGGCGTTGTGTCCCCCTTCGACATCGACGACGATGTCGTGCGGAATTTCCGGCTCGAGCTGAACCGGCGCGGAATCAAAAAAATCACGCAGGGGTATTATGTGATCGCGCTCCGGAATTTTCTGAAGTATTTGATTAAAAGGAAATTGAAAGTTCTTGCACCCGACACTATTGAACTTCCGAAGGTCACGCGGGCGGATATCGAGGTTTTGAGTTACGAGGAACTCGAACGGCTCCTCGCGGCGCCGAAAGGCGGCGATCTCCGGTCGCTCCGGGATAAGGCGATTCTCGAGACGCTTTTTTCGACCGGCCTCCGGCTTTCGGAACTCTGCGGCCTCTCGCGGTTTGTTGATTTGAAGCGGGGTGAAATCTCGGTCAGGGGGAAGGGCGACAAGATCCGGGTCGTTTTTCTTTCCGACGACGCGAAGCAGGCGATTGATGACTACATGAAAAAACGCGAAGACGCCGAAGAGGCGCTCTTCGTCAGTTTGAATAAAAAGGGGAAGATTATCGGGCGGATTTCCCCCCGGAGCGTCGAGCGGCTGGTTTCGTTCTACGCCCGCAAATCGGGGATTCCGAAAAAGGTGCACCCGCACGAATTGAGGCACTCGTTCGCCACAGATCTCCTGATCAACGGAGCGGACTTGCGCTCCGTCCAATCCCTCTTGGGGCACGCGAACATTTCAACGACCCAAATCTATACCCACCTCACAAACAAGGAACTTCGGGAAGTGCACGAGGCGTTCCACGGGAAGCGGAGGAAGTGACGGATAGAGAGTAGAGATAGATTGAGATGAATAGATAGAAGGAATCGTACAATATATCCCTGCCGTATTTTCATTTCTATCTACCTATATCTCTTTTTTCGTAATACTTCTTGAATAAGAAATTAATCAGCCATACTGCGATAATCCCAATGATGATCCCGGCTGGGGCGTCCACGAAATAGTGCTGGGCGAGGTAGAACGTGCCGAGGGTCGAGAGGAGGAGGAACGGAGAAAAAAGAGCCGCGGCGATGGGGCTCGCTTCGAGGAGGAGAAGAAAAGCGATGGTTGCCCACGCCGCATGGGCGCTCGGGAACGTCGTCGTCGGCAAGTCGGTCAACCCGGCTTTTGCAGTGCGCATTTCGGTGAGGAAATTTTTGACTTCCGGCACGGGCGTGAAATTTTCGAGATTCGCCGCAATCGCCGGCGGGTCAGGGAGCTGCCGCACATTGTCGATGAATCGATCCTGCGGACTCATAGCGGGGACGAGAAGCCAGATTGGGATCATGATCAAGGTGCCCGCAAAGAAGGCAAAAACGTATTTTGAGAATATTTTTTTGTTTTTGAAAAAAATAATGATGGCGCCGAGAACAAGAAATGCCGCAAGGTTCAAAAAAGAGAATTCAACGGCCCGAATGAGCCACGAGGGGAACGGAATCATTTCGAGCGAGAGAAAGGGATAGGTACCGGTGAGCCATCGGTCGGCGGAAGCAAGAAGGGGGTCAATGAGCCGTCCCCAGTTTACGACGTTGACCCATTCGATGAGATATGAAACGAGGAACAAATCAAGGAGGATGGGGATTGCAATTCGTATCCCCCATTTCATTTCCGATGCAAAATGCCGCACGTCCCCCCTAAGGTGTTCCAGCGCGGTCTTTTCGTTCATATTCTTGGAGCCGGTGAGGATTTTTAAAAAGTTGATGATAAAGAATACGCCAAGCCCGATATAAGCGAGGGCGATAAGGTCGCCGCCCCATGCTTTGAATTCTCCGATGACGAAGCCGGTGTAAAAGGAAAAAGCGCTCGGGGTGTTGAGGAGTAATGCGGCGGACCCGAGGAGGAGCGCCAAAAGATAAAGGGTCTCTTCCGTTTTTTTGAGAACAGTCGTCTCTCCCGACGCCTTTTGGAGCATGCTCGTGTGGTATTTGTCCGGCCGATGGGGCTGCATAACGAGAACTTCCGGCGCTGGATTGAAAGCAGTGATGCCTTTCTCGAGCTCGGTTTTGAGTGACGCCTGGTCGTATCCCAAAGCGATGACGTCTGGCTGCTCCCCCTTTGCTGCTGCCCATGTTCCAAGTTCCCGGTCTCCCGCGATCACCTTGTTTACGATGCCGGAAGAAAAAAGCTGCCGGGAGCGTTCGGAAAAGTCGAAGCGAGGTTTGTGCCCCTTCAACTCCTCAACAACTTCATCCCGCGCCAAAACAACAACGAGCTCGTCGCCGAGCTTTTTTGCCTGCTTCAAGAACTTCCGGTGCCCATTGTGGATCCCATCGAAAACGCCGAAAACCAGAACTTTCTTCATGGTGCCCCCGAGAGGATTTGAACCTCTAACTCTTGCGAGACAGCGTCCTAAGCGCTGCGCGTATCCCAGTTCCGCCACGGGGGCAGTGCCCATAGCCCTTATGGTATCAAATGAATGAGTATTTGACAAATTGTATAAAATATTGTAATATATACATAAGCTTTTAAAGAAATAGCCCCGAGTCGTTTGGGGCTCATACCGGGCAAAAGAGTATTCGGTATCGAAATAAAAATACAAATACAAAAAGTTTAAGGAGATGTTAAAATGTCGAAACAACAAAAACCCCATGACCCGATGACCGTCAGATTAGAGTTTCCTACAGCTGATCTTATCGTCGGCACCGATGACTATAAGCAGCGAGTGGTAGCTGTTACCGCGCGCGGCTCTCAAGTCATTCAGTCCGGCAACGTTCAGTTCTATCTGAACGGCATGGCGTCGGGCGGAGTAGTTCCAATCGGTTATGACGGCCGTTCTCTTAAGGAGATCGTTGTTCCTTCCGGCGCGAAGCATGTGATAGGGGCGATGATTGTCGGCACCTCGATCAGTGTATCCGAGGAAAGGTTGCTTCCCAAACCGGAAGCGAAAAAGAAATCGGAATATGTCGTGACCCCCTTGGTAACCGATAAGTTAATTGAGATTATCGTCAAGGTATCCGACTCCGACGGCAAGAGCTTGAAAGATGTTGATGTCACCATTTATGAGTTGACCAACAAACTGGAGAGCAAGTCCTTTACAACTGACCCCGATGGTCAGGTAAAACATACCGTCCACTTGCATCGAGGCAAGAAAACGGAAGTTGTCATATTTGTTTCAGGATTTTCGGCGGATAAGGTTTTCCGCCATACCTACGAAGGAAAGTGAAAGGAGTAAAAAATGTTATCGTTAGATGTTCTGTTGCAAATTCTGATCATCTTAGCAATTCTGCTCGTGGTGATCGGAATCGTTTCTTTTTTCGTCCCAAGAAAGGTGAGGGTGATCATGGAACAGTCCCCGGCTTTAAATCCGGGTCCTCTCCCCGTCACTCCGCATCGATTTTGGAACCGATTCATTGGGCTTCGGGGAATTGCCCAAAGATGCCTCACATGGTTGCGGTCGGTAAGAGCAAAAATCCGTCTGCGACCCCGCCATTCCTTCGGACTCCTCCTGCTTGCAGTGGGGGTCGTAGTGGTGGTTTGGTTTGTGAAAACACTAGCAGGTGGATCCACCGCCGTTTACTGGTGGTCCTTCGGCATGTTTGTCATGATGGCAGTTGCTGCGAAGGTATTCCCAAAATACAACAACTGGCTTTGGGTATTGTGGTTCGGCCTTACTATTTTTTGTTCGGTCGAAACGATCATTCAGTGGGTCGGTTTTTTGACCGTCGGAGTGGTAGACCCGCAAGCTCACCTGCCGTTGTTTTGGTTTTGGGTAGCTCTTCAGCTTTTCGCGGAATGGATACTTCTCGTCCCGTTCGTCTTTTGGGATGAAGTTGATGAAGCTTATCAAACTGCGAAGCGCGCACTCGATCAACGGATTGTTGTGTTCAAACAAACCGTGAGCGAGCCGCAGCAAGTAACGGTTAGTACGCCAGTTGCCGGCGCAACTGCACCGACTGAGGCGGCACGGCCGAGCCCGTTTCAGGGAATCCTGAAATGGACCGAACGGATGCTTCCCGCCGAGCTCATTGCTGAGTTCGCGGCGGAGCTTATACCACGAATATGGAGAAAGGTTGGGAGGTAGCCATGAACAACAACAAAAAACATTGGGTAAGCATCGTCCTTGCCGTCATTGCGGCCATCATCCTTGCCGACACATTTCTTTTCATCGGCGGTACATGGCTCGTGTTTACCATCCAACTTCTCATTTTGGGAGGAGTTTCGTATCTCCTCTCAACAAAGGCTGGGAAATGGGGTAGAGCAGCGGCTCTCGTGATCGCGATCATTGCCATACCGACCATGTTCTATTTGGCAACCGCTAATTCATTATCTCTCATATATCAGGCACTGCACCTTCAAAAGGAGCAAAAGATCGCTCAGGTTGCAAATGCTGCAACGCCCAATTCTGTTGGTGATTCCGCAAAAGCAGCCAACAAAATATGGGGGCAAGAGATGCTGAACAGGGCGGCTTCGGACAGTTCGGCTAAGATTCGGGCGACTTTTACCGGATCGAATTGGAAGGTGTTTTCAGAACTCAATGCTGCTACGAGATACTTCGACAGTATCGCAGTAGCGAACCATTTAGTCCCCCCTCCCAAGCAGCCGGAAACCCAGTTGGTCTATCGTGGAAGTGACAGCGGGAAGACTGTTGTTGTCGCTCCCACTCCTACCCCACCTCAAACGACAATTGCGATTTCCCGCGGAGAAGTGAAAAAAATCGTTGTCGGGAAAGAATTCACGGAAATCCAGAAAATCGGGAACATCGGGATCAATTACATGCCATCCGACACGATCTATGTCGTGAACGGAAATGGAAGTTGGTCCGGAGTGACGGTTCCGGTCTCAAATGCCACGAGGCCGTCGTCCCCCACCTTTTTCATGCGATCCTATCGCGGAAATCCGGTGGAGGTCACCCTCTCGGGGTACTAAGCCGGGAGCAAAATGCAAAGCGCATCACGGAGAAATCTGTGATGCGCTTATTGTTTTTTATTTTTCCGATTTTCTTTTACTGCCCGAGAAGTTGTTGGACAAGTTTTACGATGCCGGTTGCCAGGATGCCGATCGCGACGGCAACGGCGGCGTAGATGATCTGCTGTTTGCCCTTTTTGAATTTCTCGGCGTTATCGCCGGCCGTCAGTATTTGAAATGCGCCGACAAGAATGAAGAGCACTGCGAGGACCAAAAGGACGGAATAGAGAATTCCACTCGCCCGCGTAATGGCATCGATGACGCCCGACGGGGACGTTATGGAACTCGTGGCATAGGCGATGTTTATTATCATAAGTTTATTATACCAATCGTTAGTGTTCTGCGCAGTAAGATTTTCCCGAGAAGGCGCAGTTGTTGTTGCCGGATATGCATGCGCAATAACCGCTCAAGCATTCGTAGTTTTGGGTGCACAGCGATCCATCGGTAAGAAAGGTCGGCGGCGGGGTCGGCAAGGAATTGGCGCACACGCCTTGCTGATTGCAGTAACCACTCGAACACTCGCTGCCGCTCGTACAACTCGACCCGTTTGTTTTCTTTTGCGGATTCGAATTATTTGAGGCGACGGGGAGGCACGTGTAGGTTGATTGAAGCGTTTTGTTGTCGCAGTAATAACCGAGACCGCAGTCGCTGTCCGCGACGCATTTACCTCCGGGGGCTGAAGGGCCGTATTGAGGAGTGTTGGGGCTGTTCGATTGGCTTCCGGTCGACGCGTCAAAAAACGCAGTCACGACAAGAATGATGCTGCCGCAAAGGAGTCCGACGACGAGGGCGATGATGGCGTTTCGGAGCATGCCTTTCGCCTTCTTCACTTTTTCATCACTCCCGCCGGAAGTCAAAAAGTTGAAAGCGGCAAGAAGAATAAAAACCACGATCACGGCGAGGAGGATGCCGAAAAGCCAGTTCCTCGCGAGATTGATGAGGTCGATGACGGCACCCCACCCGTTTTGGGAAATGCTGGTTTGCGGAGGACCTGAGGCGACGTCTGCCGCAAAAACCGATGCCGCCCAAACGAGCGGCATCGAAGTTAGCGTTGTTAAGATTGTTGTATGAACCGATTTCATAATATCGGCGTACCCCCCCTATCCTTGCGGTATCTGAACGTTTGCTCCCGAGAAGGTGATGATAAGGGCAACGATACCTTTCGCCAAAAGTCCGAGTGCAACGGCGATGATGGCGAACGTGATCATTGACTTCGCTTTCTTCACTTTTTCATCGTTACCGGCGGCAGTCACGTAATTGAAGGCCGCGATCAAGATGAGAACGACGGCTGCGGCGAGCAAAATCCCCAAGATCCAGTTGGCCGCCGTGTTGATGATGGTAATGATGTCGCTGTAGCTGGAAACGATCTGCGGCGGAGTTTCCCCTCCGGCTGGCGGCGTGTACTGAGCGAGCGTCAAGAGCGGCAAAGCGGTAAGCCCGTACGTTACTATCTTCCCCAAGTTTAGCTTTTTCATGATTTTGTTTTATTACGACCTTTTCGCTGCTGTCCGGTCACGAAGTTAGCCGGTCAGTATTTTTTCTACGATGCTTATTATACCACTTCCTACGAGGATTATACCATAGCCGATAGCCGTGTAAAGAATTGTCTGTCTGCCTTTTTTGAACTTTTCTGGCTCTCCGCCGGAGGTAAGAATTTGGATGCCACCGACGACGACCATGAGCGCCGCAATGGGAGATCCCGCCATAATAAGCCACTGCATGACGTTGTTGATGACGCTTGAAATGTCGCTATTGCCGCCGCCCAAAGGGTTGATGAGGGTGATGTTCGTTGCTGAAGGGCTTGGCGGATTAAGATCGGCGAGAGCGATGCTGCCCGAGGTAAAGGCAAAGACGATGGCGAGGAGAAGCGCTATTTTTTTCATTGATTTCATTATATCAAAAACGGATCAGTGTAGGACTTGTCCTTCGCATTGCTCAAGTCCAGGGAGGATGATGCAGTCGGCATTCGGATCGGAATTCGGCATATTGCAGTCAATAAAGCTGCAGGTATACTTACCGTCACTCAGTTTTTTGGCGTAAACGGCGTTGGGGGGCGTGGTGGGAAAGTTCGGCAAAACCTTCTCACCACATAGCGAAGTATTTATGAAGTAACCCTGCCCGACGGTATATGTAGTGGCGTTGATGGGAGCCCCCTGTATTTGGCTTGCCGGGTATCCGCAGGCCCACACGCCGTTGTTGGAAATTTTAGCGTACGTCGTTCCTCCTTCACCGCACTTAATGATGGACTTGCGCCCTACGAGACACGGATCGTTGGGGTCCGCCCCCACGATGTCATTGCAGCTCTTTCCGGAGGGGCTGCAAAGTGCCCCGCCGTTCAGTGCCCACTTGAAATATGTCCAATCAGTGCCGAGATTTACTCCGAACGGGACGCAGCCCGTTATCCAGTTCATTTCGTCAAGATTGTTGACGACGTTCGCGCCGCACCAGTTGTCCTGCATCGAGCCGTTGATTATCTCGGATTTGCAGGCGTCGGTAAAGCCGCCGAGATTAGTCCATTTATCGGTTAAAAACGGCATCTGCCCCAATTCGTAAATTTGTGCGTTGGCGGGAACATTTTGAATAGTCGACGTGCCGCAGTGGAACGTTCCATCGTTCCCGATTGCCGCATGGATGATGTATTGACTTGCGGCCGTTTGAGTCGGCTGGGAATCTTGGGGGTTTGCTCCATTTGTCGTAATGGGCGTGCAGGAAGTTCCGGAACCGCTTTCACAGGCCGATTGGGAAGTATACCCCGCGGAGCAATCGTAGATCGTCGCGCTGCCGTAGGTCGTCGCCGAATTTGCCGGAGCCCACACGGTAGTGGTTCCGACGGCCGGTTGTCCGCATTCGGTCTTGTCGCCTGCATAGCATGTTGCTGTACTGCAGAATGAACCACTGAAGTCAGAGTTGTTGCAGGTATTGCCGCTCGCACTGCAGGCATACGAGCCGTTCGAGGCAACCTTCATATATGTGCTTGAGGCGGTTGCGAGATTCGGCAGCGAATTCAAGGGTTGCAATTGCGGGTTGTGGGTGCAGGAAATTTGGTTCCAGGGGAATGCGGAACTCCCTGTGAGGACGCGGATGACCGTCGAGACGATGATCCACGAGAGGAGAGCAATAGCGACGCCGGTCACCGCTTTCACGAGAATTTTTTTTCCTTTTTCGAATTTTTCCTTACTACCCGCCGAAATGATCATGGCAACGCCGCCGATGACGATCATGAGCGTTCCGATTCCAAGCGAGAACTTAAAGAGCATCTGGATGATGTTGTTTGTGACGATGATTGCATCGCAGAAATCGCAGGGGCCGACGGGACCGCCCGTCGTACTCCGCGCCGCGCAGCTCGTATCAGCCCAGATGCCGGTGCCTTGGGCAAGGGCGAATCCGTGAGCCGCAAAAAAGAGGACGATAAATGCCCCGAAAGCGGATGTAATCGCCAATTTTTTGATAATCCCCCGTTTCATCAGAGTCCACTATTCATTATACTCGTCACTTGGTTCGCCGCCTCTTTCACGGCGGTTTGAAGGCTTGTTTGGCCGGTCACGTATGCATCGATCATCTGCGAAAGGACGCTTGCAATAGAAGTCCGGTTCGGTCCATACCACGACCGGGCGTAGAGAGCTTGTTTTGCGAAGACCGAAAGATTCGGGTCTTGGAGGCGGCTTTGAATAAGTGAAAGGAGCGCCGGGGGGTTGCCCGATGCGGTGACGTACGAATTGGCGTTTTGGGCATTTGTTGTCATGGAGAGAATGAGCGTCCACGCAAGCGACTGGTACCTCGACTGCTTGGAAACGACGAAGCCGGCATAGTCCGGGTAGGAAACGTATGCCGTTGACGAAGCCGGTTGGGGAACGGGCGCAATACCGTAGTTCAAGAAAGAATTTTTTGCCTTCAGTTGGTTCACGGCCGATTCATAATCGAAGATCATGGCGACTTTGTTTGTTGCAAACGCATCGAGCGAATCGGGCATATTGTCGTTCCACGTATACAGATTATTCTTGGGGTCAGAAAATTGAGTGTAAAATTTGAAGGCGTTGAAGCCGGTGTCGACGGCAAACGTCGCCTGATTCTTTGTTGCGTTGGTTATCGTGGTGCCCGTTTGGAGCATAAGGAGCGACAAGAGATCGGTCGCGTGGTCGATATTTGCGTTCGACGTGCCGATGGCTGCCGCTGCTTGATCGATGGTGCCGGTCGATGAAATTTGCGTGAGGGACGGAACGATGCGGTCGAAATCTTGCCAGGTCGCGGGCGGATACACAATCCCCGCCTTTGTAAAGAGATCTTTGTTGTAAAAAAGAGCCATCGTATCGAGGGAAAGTGGGAGTCCGTACACGTATTGTCCGGATACGAAATCTTGGTAGACGACTGCGGGGAAATCTTGCTGCAAGTTGAACGGCGAGAAGAGCGCCGAGCTCACGGGGACGATCTTATTGAAGTACGTTGGGAGTTCGGTTGAGGGGATCATGAAAATATCGGGTGCTTGGCCGGACGCCATGGCCTCGAGAAGCGTTTGGGAATAGGTTCCGTAATTACCGAATGCTCGAACGTCCACCTTGACGTGCGGATAGGTTGCGTTGAATGCGGCGATAGCTTGATTGTAAAAGGAAGGTTGATCGCCGTAGATCCACATTGTAAGACCCCCCTGGGTGTTTGCCGGGTTATTTGTCGAGGTCTTCGATCCGGGGAGAATTCCCGCGAAGACGAGAATGAGGACAAGGATCAAGAGGCCGATTCCTCCGAAGATGATGAGTTGTTGTTTTGAAAAATTCATAAGGCAACAATGCCGACCAAAGTATCTCCTTTATCTACATTCATAATTTTAACACCTTGGGTCGCTCTCCCGAGAACTCGCACGTCTTTCAGGGGTATCTTAATGGCTTGGCCCTTCGAGGAAAAAGCAATCAGTTCCGTGATTTCATCTCCTACGACGTGAGCGCCGATGACGGTTCCCGTTTTGTCGGTGATGTTTGCCGTCTTGATCCCCGAGCCGCCTCTCCTTTGTATTTTATATTCTTTAAGGTTTGTTTGCTTTCCGAAGCCGTTCGCCATAACAACAAGGAGGCGCGAGTTTCCGACTGACTTCGTGGGCACGATGTCGGCTCCGGAAACCACATCATTCTTTTTAAGGGAGATGCCCTTCACTCCTCCCGCGGTTCGTCCCATTTCTCGCACATCTTTTTCTTTAAATCGAATGGCTTGGCCTCTTGTTGTCGCGAGGATTACTTCATCGCTGCCCCCGGAAAGTTTGACCCAAAGAAGCGCGTCATCGGGAGAAAGCTTGATGGCGATAATGCCGGTCCGTCGGACATTTTCAAAATCCTCGAGTGGAGTTTTTTTCACGATGCCGCCTCTCGTGATCATGACGAGATACCCCTCTTTCGTATCCTTGGGATATGAAATGACGGCGCTCACCTTTTCCGTTACCGGTACCTCGAGGAAGTTGTAGATTGATTTTCCTTTCGAAGTGCGTGACGCTTCGGGTATTTCGTACGCCTTCGTTTGGAATGCCCGCCCCTTGTTGGTAAAGAAGAGAATATTGTCGTGCGTCGAAGCATAAATGATTTGTGAGATCTTATCTTCCTCCTTGAGCTCTGCGCCGATCAATCCCTTTCCTCCGCGCTTTTGAGCGCGGAACGTGTCGGGCGGCATCCGTTTAATGTAACCGTCTTCGGAAATTGCGATAATCGAATCCCCTTCCGGTATCAAATCCTCTTCGTTGAATTCCTTGAGGCCGCCGGCAACGACTTTCGTTTTTCGGGGATTATCGAACGTCTTTTTCAAATACTCGAGATCCCCTTCGATGATCGCAAGGATTCGTTTCGGTTCCTTTAGGATAAGCTTAAACTCCGCGATCATTTTCTTCTTTTCCTTCAATTCGTCCTCCAATTTAATCCGCTCGAGGGCGGCCAAGGATTGCAATTTCATTTCGAGAATCGCATCAGCTTGGAGCGCGGAGAGTTTGAAATTCTTCATCAGGTTTGCCTTCGCGGTTTCCTTGTCTTTCGATTTCTTGATGGTCGCGATGATTTTGTCGATGACGTCGAGCGCGGTTACCAATCCCTCTAGGATATGCGCCCGTTCTTCGGCTTTCTTGAGGTCGAATTCGGTTCGCCGGCGAATGATGACTTTCCGATGTTCAAGGTATTGTGAGAGGACGTCTTTCAGGGAAAGGACTTGCGGTTGGATGCCGTCGACCAAGGCGAGCATATTGTAATAGAAATTTTTCTGGAGCTCGGTGTATTCGAAGAGTTGATTCAAGATTTTTTGCGGATTCGCGTCAGTCTTGAGATCGATTGCGATCCGAAGACCTTCGCGGTCCGATTCGTCGCGGACATCCTTGATGCCCTCGACTTTCTTTTCTTGGACGAGTTCCGCGATCTTCGTGATGAGGTCGGCTTTGTTGACTTGGTACGGGATTTCCGTGATGACGATTTGAAAACTACCGCTCTTTCGCTCTTCAATGTCGGCTTTTGCGCGCATCGTAATGGAGCCCTTGCCGGTTGAGTACGCTTCTTCGAGCGATTTCTTACCATATACAAGACCGCCCGTCGGAAAATCGGGCCCTTGGATGAATTGCATGAGATCTTTTACCGTTGCGTCAGGATTTTTTGCGAGGTGAGCGACCGCGTCCGCCACTTCCCCGAGGTTATGGGGCGGAATGGATGTGGCCATGCCGACAGCGATGCCGACTGTGCCGTTCAAAAGTAAGTTCGGGAGTTTGGCGGGAAGGAATTGAGGTTCTTCACGCGTCGAGTCGTAATTGGGAATCCAATTGACCGTTTCTTTCTCGATGTCGATGAGCATTTCTTCGGCGATCCTCGAAAGCCGCGCTTCGGTGTACCGCATGGCGGCCGGACTGTCGCCGTCGACGGACCCCCAGTTTCCCTGCCCGTCGATCAGGGGATATCGGAGCGAAAAGTCCTGGGCCATGCGGGCCAAGGCATCGTAAACCGCCATATCGCCATGCGGATGATATTTGCCGAGTACTTCTCCCACGACGTTCGCGGATTTCTTGAATTTCGCGCTGTGGGTGAGTCCCGTATCCCACATCGCCCACAAAATTCTCCGTTGCACTGGCTTTAGGCCGTCCCGAACATCCGGGAGGGCGCGCGAGACAATGACGGACATCGCGTAGTCCAAATAGCTTTCCGAAAGTTCAGCGGTTATTTCTTTTTCTTCTATTTTTCCCTGCTCTCTCTGTTCTTCCATAATATAAGCCTCTTCATTATCGGCGATTACGAACCAAGAATCAAATGAGCTGACGATTTCCGCCCTCTCTTCAAACACGCTATCGAATTCCCCGGCGAGGAATTCGCGCTCGCTCTCAACCTCACTCGGGAAGGAAAACAGTACTGTCCGAACGGCAGCTCTCGGAGCTCTGGTTTACTTGGTCTGCTCTTGGCAGAAACCAGAGCGAGAGCGCAGAGCGGCCTTGGCCGCTGGAGCCAAGGAACACTCGGTGCCGAGAGGATGGTGCTGTTTTCCTTCCCACCATGCCCGCTCGGTCTCCGAGATGGTTTGATACGAGAGTGGAAATCATCAGCGTTCAAAATTCTATGGAAGTGTCGTCGTGGGGATCGTCTCAAGGGTTGTGGTTGCGGGTGGCGTGAAGGTCGGCGTTATAGTTTGGGTCCCTCCTTGGATGTTGAAAGTGTTCGTTTTTTGAAATTCACCCCGTATTTGTTCCTCCAAGCGGGAAACAAAAGACCCTATTTGGTTGGTGAGGTTTTCAACCCCGTTCACGAGGCCGTCTGAGACATTGGAAAATCCTCTGCCGAGGGTATTAAGAAATGAATTGCCGGAGGCGTTTCCCGCTGGTCGGGGAATATAATCGATGGTCGTCGTGGGCGCCGCAGTAGAGGTCGCGTTCCCTTGCCCGACCATTGGGACGGTAAAGTTGAGGTAGAGAATCCAAAGGAGAACGATGACGATCATGGAAACCGATGAAGCGACCGCAAGATACACGCGCTTCGTTTTTTCGTCCTTCTCTTGGAGTTTTTTGATGAAGTCTTTTGTCTTCTCTCTGTTTGGCATAGCCCGTTAAGCGGTAAGCCACACGACGGTCATTGCCTTGGGAGAAATATCTTTTTTCTTCAAGGTCAATTTTTCTTCCGGTTTGCCGTTTTCTTGGCCCAACTCTTTTAAAAGTTCTTTCGGGTTTTTAGTGAAAGAGGGAATGATGATGCCTGGTTCGGTTTGACGTATCATCTTGGCGACGGCAGAAGCATTGAGGTATGGTTTTTCTCCTCCCGGCAAAATGAGGATATCGCAGTCTTGGAGAACTTCCACAACCTTCGGGTCCGGCTCCTTTTTAACGGGACCTAAAACACCGATCACAATATCGTCGAAAACGATCCGGTAGGCCGTTTTTTCGACCCCCTCCCCTTCGTGCTCGGCGGTTTTGCCCTCGATCCGTATTTCGGAAACGTCATATTCTCCTTGTCCATCGATAAAGAACGGTCCGCCATCCTCGGGCTCGGTTAAGGAAGGTTTCGTTGTTGCGACGATGAGAATCGATCCCTTGTACGATCGCTGATTGTCTGGGTCGATAAGCACCGCTTTTTCACCGGATTGCAGTTTGAAGTACCCGTCTCCTTGGCGTGTGATTACCATGTCCCTATTTTAAAATGACAAGGCTCAAATGACAAATGCCCAATCAATATCAAAATCCGAATGAAAAAATGAAAGACACTTTGATGTTTGATTATCGAAGTCTGATGTGGCATTTGGAATTTGGATTTTGGGTTTTCTGCAAGGTGGACATCCTTGGTCGTTCCTGCTATCATTTCTTCGCTTGGGGCCCTATCAACGGCGCTTGAGCAACAATCATCATGACGATCAATATAAAAAACGGGGGAGGGCTTATCGGGCAAATTTTGAAGACGAACCACTCGTTTTTGCCGACGCTCCGAGTCGGCGATCTTGTGGAAGGAAAAATCCTGGAAAAGGGATCAGCGAAGCTTTTCATTGATCTTGGGAAATACGGGACCGGCGCGGTGTACCGCGGCGAACTTCAAAATGCGAAGGAATATATAAAGAATTTGAATACCGGAGACGCAGTTCATGCAAAAGTCATTGATATCGACAACGACGAAGGACTCGTAGAACTGTCGCTTTCCGAAGCAGATAAACAGAAATCGTGGACCGAAGTCCAAGAATTGAAAGAAAAGGAAGAGATATTAAAAGTAAAAATTACCGGATTCAATAAGGGAGGGCTTATGGCGGAAATAAAAGGACTCTCCGCATTCCTGCCGGTTTCTCAGCTCTCACAAGATCATTATCCGAAAGTAAGCGAGGAGGAAAAATCGAAGATTTTCCAGTCACTCCAGCTCCTCGTGGGCTCCGAGCTTGAAGTAAAGATCATCGATGTAAACCCCCGAACCTCGAAGCTCATCGTTTCCGAGAAGGCGGTGCAGGAACTTTCTGCCCGTGATCTCGCAAAGAACTACGCTGTCGGGCAAGTCATCGAGGGGATTATTTCGGGCGTTGCTGATTTCGGCGCGTTCCTCCGGTTTACCGATAATCCGGCCGTCGAAGGTTTCGTGCACGTTTCCGAAATCGACTGGAGGATCATCGAAAACCCCAAAGAAGTTTTGAAGGTTGATGAAGTCGTAAAGGCGAAAATTGTCGACATCAAAGACGGCAGGATTTCGCTGTCGCTCAAGGCTCTGAAAGAAGATCCGTGGGTGAAGGTTTCAGAATATTTCAAGGACGGAGACGAAGTTGTGGGAACGGTTTATTCTTTGAATCAATTCGGTGCCGTCGTGAACCTGGATCACGGTTTCCAGGGTATTATCAGGGTTACTGAATTCGGCGGTGTACCGGAAATGAAAAAAGAGCTCTCGCAAGGAGAACAATATTCCTTTATAATAGAAAGCGTAAAATCGACTGAACGGAGAATTAATCTCAAGCTCAAGAAGTAGATGAATAAATTCGTTAGAAGTTTTCTCATTGCCCTCGCAATCCTCTTCACGGTGTCTTTTGTGTTTTCGCTCTTCGCGAATTTCTCTGGATCGAATTCGAACCCCCAAGCTCTCTCGATTGGAGAACTGGCGGCGGACGTGAATGCGGGGAAGATAAAAACGATCGTCGTGAATGGGAACGATTTGAAAGTGACGATGATGAATGGCAGTTCGGCAATCTCCCAAAAAGAAGCCGAAACGGGAATTGTGGAGACGCTCCGAAGTTTCGGCGTTTCTTCAACTTCGCTCGCCGCGGTGAACGTCAGCGTCGAAAACCAGAGCGGTTTCGGGTATTGGATGAGTCTTCTCCTCCCGACGCTTCTCCCGACCCTCGCGATGCTCGTTATCTTTTGGCTCATTTTTCGGCAAGCAAAGAGCGGTGCGAATCAAGCCTTCAGCTTCGGCAAAGTGAACATCCGACTCTTTTCTTCAGACAAGGATAAGGTGACCTTTCAGGATGTTGCAGGACTCAAGGAAGCAAAAGAGGAATTGACGGAAGTGGTTGATTTTTTGAAACATCCGCAAAAATTCCTGGAAATCGGCGCGCGGATTCCCCGGGGTGTACTCCTCGTCGGCCCGCCAGGTACGGGGAAAACGCTTCTCGCGCGTGCGGTCGCGGGCGAATCGAATGTCCCCTTCTTCCACATTTCGGCATCCGAGTTCGTTGAAATGTTCGTGGGCGTGGGAGCATCGCGTGTGCGTGATCTTTTTCAAACAGCCAAAAAAGCAGCCCCCTCAATCATCTTCATCGACGAAATCGATGCCGTTGGCCGCGAGCGTGGTGCCGGCCTCGGCGGCGGCCACGATGAACGCGAACAGACGTTGAACCAAATTCTCGTCGAAATGGACGGCTTCGATCGCGATTCGAACGTGATCGTAATGGCAGCGACGAATCGGCCCGATATTTTGGATTCGGCGCTTCTCCGCCCCGGCAGATTCGACCGGCGGGTGATTTTGGATATTCCCGACATCAACGATCGCGAAGAAATTTTGAAGATACACTTAACCGGTAAGAAACTCGACAAGAATATCGACGCCCGCACGGTTGCGGTACGGACGCCGGGATTTTCCGGCGCTGATCTCGCGAACTTGGTGAATGAAGCGGCAATTCTCGCGGCACGGAAGAATGAAAAGGTGGTCATGCAACAAGATATCCTCGATTCGATCGAAAAAGTGATGCTGGGGCCCGAGCGGCGAAGCCGGGCGATTTCCCAAAAAGAAAAAGAAGTGACGGCATATCACGAGGCGGGACACGCCTTGGTCGCCGCGATGCTCAAGGATGCAGATCCTGTCCACAAGGTCTCGATTATATCGCGCGGCCTTGCCGGTGGATACACTTTAAAACTTCCTCTCGAAGAACGGCACCTTCGGACGAAGTCTCAGTTCTTGGCCGACTTGGCAGTCGCCTTCGGCGGCTACGTTGCGGAAACAACTGTCTTCGGCGATGTTTCAACGGGTTCGTCGTCGGATATCCGGAGCGCTACCGAAATGGCAAAGGACATGGTCACCAATTATGGCATGAGCGACCTCGGTCCGCGGACATTTGGGAAGACTGAAGAAATGGTCTTCTTGGGAAGAGAAATTTCCACGGAAAAGGATTATTCGGAAGAGGTTGGGAACAAGATTGACGAGGCGGTCAATGCTTTTATTAAGAAAACGCTCGATGCAGCGAAGAACATCGTGGTAAAAAACCGGAATGCGCTTGATAAGATCGCCCATGTCCTTATTGAAAAAGAAACCCTGGAAAGAGAGGAGTTTTACGCGATTATCGAAAGCTTCCACTTGAAGCCCGTTGCCGTAAAGATATAGAATACCTGCGGAGAGCGGCACGTAGCATAGCGGCTAATGCAACGAGCTTATACCTCGTGGATCGTAGGTTCGAGTCCTACCGTGCCGACAGGCTTCCCCGGGCGATTAGCTTAGTGGTAGAGCGTCTCGTTTACACCGAGAAGGTCGGGGGTTCGATCCCCTCATCGCCCACAAACAAAATACCTCGCCTTTATGGTGAGGTGCTTCGTTTTACAAGAAAGATCGAACGAGATGATTTTTATTGACAAAGGTACTCCCCGGATTTACCTTGAAAGATACTTATGGATTTGAAGTTCAACACATCGTATGGTTTGCAGGTGGACCTCGCTTCCGTCGCGGACGAAATCGTCGCGTTCATGGAGAAAAAACCGAAAGCGTCGTATCGGGTGACCATCGGCAGCGACTCGGAACTTTTAGAAGATAAAATGGCCGATTTTGTAACGGCTGTTGTGGTTCATCGGATCGGGAACGGCGGGAGATATTTTTGGCGGCGCGTGAAACTCGGAAAATTTTATAACCTACACGACCGGATCGTGCAGGAAGTGATGCTTTCAATTGATGCATCAAGCGCGTTTTTGAACGTTTTAAAAACGAAAATCCAAGCCAAGGCGGAAGGAGGGGAGAATTTCAACTGGAGTTTCGAAATTCACGTCGACGTCGGCGAAAACGGTCCGACGAAAACGCTGATTCAAGAGGTGGTTGGCATGGTTCGGGCTCATAATTTCGAACCAAAAACGAAACCGGAAAGTTACGCCGCTTCGAACGTCGCAGATATTTACGCCTAACGAATATTTCGTATTCAGTATGAAGTAGTTGGTATTTGTATACACTAACTACCATATACTAGCTACTAACCATGGATACTTTAGTCATCGACATCGAAACTAAAAATACTTTTCAGGATGTAGGCGGTCGCGATAACCTGAAGGATCTTGATATTTCCGTCATTGGGGTCTATTCCTATATAAGAGATGAGTACCGGGCATTTGAGGAATCGGAGTTCGGCGATCTCGGGAAAATGCTGCAAAAAACGCAACTCATCGTAACATTCGCCGGCAAGCGCTTTGATCTGCCGGTTATGGAAAAGTATTTCAATTTTGACATCCAATCCATTCGGCATTACGACATTTTGGAAGAAATAGAAGAAGAGTACGGCCGACGCATTGGCCTTGGTGTTCTCGCCGAAGCAAACATTGGTGCCGGAAAAACCGGCCACGGCCTCGAGGCGGCCGAACTCTACGCGCGGGGCGAGATGGAGAAACTTAAAAGTTATTGCCTGAATGATGTAAAATTAACCAAGGAGCTCTATGAACTCATTAAAAAGCAGGGATATGTGTGGGTGCCTCAGCGAAATTCGAATGAGATGGTGAAAGTCGCCCTAGCTCCCGCGGAAGAGTCGAGTCAAAATCAATTAATTTAAATCAAATCAAATCATGTTCAAGTTGAAGAATAATCGGGCGGTAGTCGTGGCATTCGCGGTCCTCATGGTTCTCTCGGTTGTCGCCATCTATATTCCCCTTCTCTTTCCTCCTCAAAACCAAGTCCCGGCAGAGCAGCCAGTTGGTGTGAGCGGTCTTACGGTGCCGACGACGACGGTTGTCGGAGTATCGACATCTTCAACCGCGACAGCTGCTACCACGACGCCGAACGAAAAGGTTACCACTCCCTCGACGTCCACAAGGAGCTTGCCGTCAAGCTTGCAAAATTTGCAGAGCGATGAAAACGCGTTGAATCAAATACAAAACAGTTTGAATAAATAATGAAGGACAGGGAAATAGAAAAATTGATACAGGAAGAAGCGGCAAGAGAAAAGAAAGTCGTCAATTTGATTGCCTCAGAGAATTTTGCTTCGAGTGACGTTTTGGAAGCGCTCGGCTCCGTTTTTACCAATAAATATGCCGAAGGGTACCCCGGCAGCCGGTATTACGGCGGTACCGTAGTTGCGGATAAGCTGGAAAATGCGGTGAGGAGACGCGCATTGAGGCTCTTTCATCTCTCACCCGACGATTGGTCGGTGAATGTCCAGCCGTATTCGGGGTCACCCGCGAATTTCGCGATTTATCTTGCTCTTGTCCCGCCGGGAGAAAAGATTATGGGGATGAGTCTTGCAATGGGCGGTCACCTTACGCACGGCCAAAGAGTGAGCGTGACGGGGAAGCTGTGGAGCCAAATTCCATACGGCGTTTCTCAAAAAACAGAAACATTGGATTACGTGGAAATCGCAAAGATCGCAAAAAGAGAAAAGCCAGCAATCATCGTTACCGGATATACCGCATACCCCCGGATCATCGATTTCGGCAAGTTCAGGAAAATAGCGGACAGCGTGGGGGCGATCCTTATGGTTGATATGTCCCATTTTGCGGGACTCGTCGCGGGAGGGGGATATCCGACACCTTTCAAGTACGCCGATGTCGTTATGACAACGACGCACAAGACGCTCCGCGGACCACGTGGTGCCATGATATTCTCGCGAAAAATCAAAGTGAATTCGAAATTGACGATCGCGGAAGCGATCGATAAAGCCGTATTTCCCGGCCTCCAAGGCGGTCCACATTTGAATGCCATAGCGGCTATCGGTGTTGCTCTTCGGGAAGCTGCGAAGCCGGAGTTCAAAAGATATGCGAAGCAGGTTATAAAAAACGCAAAAGTGCTCGCGGAGGAATTGAAAAAACTCGGCTGGCGGATCATTTCCGACGGCACCGATACCCATCTTGTACTCGTCGATACGATGTCCCGCGGCATCGGTGGCAAGGAAGCGGCGGAAAAACTCGAACGCGCGGGGATCATCGTGAATAAAAACACGATCCCCTATGATATACGAAAGCCGACGGATCCTTCCGGGATCCGGATCGGTACGCCCGCCGCGACAACCCGTGGCATGAAAGAAGGAGATATGAAAAAACTTGCGGCGAAAATCGACAAAGTGCTTGGGGATAAATAAGGTCCATGATTGTCGAAGGAAAAAAAATAGCCGAGGAAATTCTCGGTGGATTGAAGGAGAGGATAAGACCCCAAAAGTTTCTGGCGGGGATACTCATTGGCAGCAATCAGGCGTCGTTGAGTTTCTTGGAACAAAAAAAGAAGGTTGCCGAAGAACTCGGGGTTGATTTCAGAATTTATAAACTTGCCGCTGATCTCGGGAATGACGGCTTGCGCGAGGAAGTGAGAAAAATCGCCGAACATAAAACGTGCGGCGGTGCGCTCGTTGAACTTCCCCTCCCCGACTCCTTGAACCGGCACTACATTTTGAATGCCATTCCCCGCGAGAAAGATGTCGATGTTTTGGGTGAGCGTGCGCTCGGCGCTTTTTATGTGAACCGAAATCCCGTATTACCGCCCGTTGCGGAAACGACACTTGAGATCTTAAAGAGGGTCGGTTTCGAGTTGAAGGGGAAGAAGATCGGCGTCGTGGGAACTGGATTTTTGATCGGTCGGCCGATCGTCGCGTGGTTTATGAACAAGGTCGGAGAAATTTACGTCGTCCACCGGGGAAGCGATTTTTCGATTCTCAAAAAAGCGGACCTTGTGATTCTCGGGACGGGCCAGCCAGCGCTCGTGAAGCCGTCCATGTTGAAGGAGGGTGCGGGAGTAATCGACTTCGGATATGGGAAGGTTGGAGAAAAAACAACCGGAGACCTTAATGTCTCCGAATCGGTTTCTCATTTGTCTTTCTACACTCCCGTTCCGGGAGGAGCCGGGCCGATTTTGATTGCCAAGCTCTTCGAGAATTTCTATAAACTAAACCAACAATCCTAGATTAGTCCCCTCGTTCTACTCCCCCTCTGCTTCGCTGACCGTCCCTTTCTTTGCGACGGCTTGAAGCGTCGCTTTTTCAATTGTGTTCAAAAGTTTTTTGTCTCCCTTGAGTTTCTCGCGGATATTATCGAAGCCGTTCCCGAGTTTTTCTCCTCCGAATGCATAGCTTGCGCCGTTCTTTGAGACTACGCCGTATTTTACGGCCGTATTTAAAACGTCAGCTTCGTAGGAAATGCCTTCGCCGAACAAGATATCAAATTCGGCGATTTTGAAGGGCGGGGCTACCTTGTTTTTAACTACCTTCGCTTTCACCCGATTACCAATCGACTCCTCCCCTTTCTTGATTTGAGCGATGCGCCGGATGTCGATTCGGACTGAAGCGTAAAATTTCAACGCTAATCCTCCGGGCGTTGTTTCGGGATTCCCGAACATAATGCCGATTTTCATCCTGGTTTGGTTGATGAAGATGACAATCGTTCCGGATCGCGCGGCAACGGCGGTGATTTTTCGGAGTGCTTGGGACATCAAGCGTGCTTGAAGGCCGATTTGCTGCTGACCCATTTCTCCTTCTATTTCGGCGCGAGGCGTAAGAGCCGCGACCGAATCGATGACGACAATGTCGATGATCCCCGATCGGACCAAGCTTTCCATAATGTTCAGGGCCTCCTCGCCGCTGTCCGGCTGGGAAATAATCAAGTCTTTTACTTTCACGCCAATCCTCGCTGCATACTCCGGATCGAGGGCATGTTCGGCGTCGATGTAAGCGGCTTTTCCCCCCTTCTTTTGGGTTTCCGCCACGGCATGGAGCGCCAAGGTTGTTTTCCCCGAACTTTCCGGTCCGAAAATTTCAACGATCCTTCCTTTGGGGAGACCGCCGACGCCGAGCGCGATATCAAGCGAGAATGACCCGGATGGAATGACATCCACGTTCGCTTTCTTTACCTCGCCGAGTTTCATGACTGAACCTTCGCCGAACCGCGACTGGAGCGATTCGAGCAGTGAATCGACACTTTCCGCTTTTTCTTCTTTTGTTTTTTTAGCTTGTGCCATAATTTTATTGATTGGTCGACGTAGCGGCGGGATGAATCAAGGTTGAAGTCGAAAATGCTTCAGATGAGCTTCCTTCGAATTGGAAATAAACCTGCTTGGTCGTCGAGTATGTCTTCCCGAGAATTTTTGTAGCCTCGAATTTGAAGGTATTGAATCCAGGGTTTAAAACGACGGTTTTTTGAAAATCTCCGTTTTTATCGATGGGAAGGCCTTCCCCATTCATCGAGAGCGTATCCCCATTCTTCAAAATCCCCTGGATGGCAAAATTTTGATCTTTGGTCACGGTGATGTTGTTGGGCATATCGGTGAATGAAATGAAGGGGGTTCCCACAATGCTCGGGAGGCGGAAAGCGGCATACATCAAGATCAAAACTATTCCTATTATAACACCCACGATTTTCTTATTCACTTTCGGTATTGCAAAGCGGTTCGGCGGCAAAATGTCTTCTGCGCCCGATTTCCTGATCTCGTCTTTCGTGCTTAAATATTCTTTCCAAACCTTTTCGCCGTCGAGATTCAAGGCGCCGCTTATCTTCAAGAGATAGCCATGGAGATAGGGTGCGGCCGGAAGCTTGTCAAATTTCTCGTTGATAAGAAGTCCGATCACGTTTTCGGGAACGCCGGTCGCTTGCGACAATTTTTCAACCGAGGTCGATTTCATTTTGATCGCCTCGATGAGAATGCTCGAAAAATTCTTCCGTTCTTCTTCAGACATTGTTGTCGTTCGTAAAGAATACTTCCCGGGGTTTTGCACCGTCGCCGGGGCCAATAACTCCCCGCTCCTCCATCATGTCGAGGAGGCGCGCCGCCCGCGCGTAGCCGACCTTGAGTCGCCGTTGGAGAAGTGATGCTGATGCTTTTTTGGCGGATCGCACCGTCTCAATGGCTTCATCGAGAAGTTCGTCATTGTCGTTATCATTGCCCAAAGCGTCGAAGTCGAGATTCGGTTGGCCGCCTTCCCCTTCTTCTTTCGAGCCGCTGCCGAAATCGAGTTCTTCGCTGGATGTTTCGTTGTTTTTAGCGATGAAGCTCGAAACCTTTTTGATTTCTTCTTCTGAAACAAAAGCGCCTTGGATGCGGAGCGGTTTTGAGAGTTCCGCGGAAATGAAAAGCGCATCGCCGTGGCCGAGCAATTTTTCAGCGCCCGGCGTATCAAGGATCGTCCGCGAGTCGATTTGGCTCGCGACTTGGAGCGCGATGCGCGAGGTGATGTTCGCCTTGATAAGGCCGGTGATGACTTCAACCGACGGCCGCTGAGTCGAAACGATGAGATGGATGCCGGTCGCCCGCGCCATTTGTGCAAGGCGGATGATTGATCCCTCAACTTCCCTGCCGTACGAGGTCATGAGGTCGGCCAACTCGTCGATCACGATTACGATGTATGGCATCGATTTGCCGGAACTGTTGTAGCTCTTGATATCGCGGGATCCCGCCTCGAGGAGGACTTGGTAGCGCCGATCCATTTCCTGGATTGCCCATCGGAGGACGCCGATCGATTTCTTGTTTTCGGTGATGACCGGGGACAAAAGGTGCGGAATGCCGTCGTAGATGGAAAGCTCGACGCGCTTCGGGTCGATCATGAGGAGGCGGAGCGTCTCGGGCGAATTTTTGAAAAGGAGCGACAGGATAAGTGAGTGGATCATAATAGACTTTCCACTGCCGGTCGCGCCGGCGATCAAAAGGTGCGGCATCTTCGCGACGTCCTTGAAAATCGGCTCGCCGGAAACGTTTCTGCCGAGTGCAAAAGCTAAGGGTCCCGCCTTCCCGAAGTCTTCATAGAGAAGTAGGCTTCCGAGGCGCACGACGGCCGCCGATTTGTTTGGTACCTCGATGCCGACGAGCGATTTGCCGGGGATCGGCGCTTCGATGCGGATCGGGTGTGCTGCGAGCGAAAGCGCAAGATCCTGGTTCAATGATGTAATACGTGAAAGCTTGATACCCTCCGCCGGCTTCAAGGTGTACCGCGTAACGGTCGGTCCCACATTGATCTCTCCCATCTCGACGGGGATGCCGAAACTTTCAAGCGTTCGCTTGATGACGTTCGCGTTCGCGCGGAGGTCGCCAATCGTCGGTTTATCGACTTGTGAAGCGAGGAGGTTCAAGGGGGGCGCAACATAATTCTTGAATTGTTTGACGGATGAAGTTTTGAGTTCGGGGATCTTGTCTTCGTGCGTTTTGATTTCCAATTCCTTTTCTTTCTGCTTCTTCGGTTTTTCTTCATCGATTCTTTGAGGTTCCGGAACAGATGGAGCAGTCACGATCGTTTCCTCCAGCTCCTCTTCTTCGGCTTCTTCTCGTTTTGGGAGACGCAGAGGCTTATTCAAGATCATGAGGAACGAGATCACCATGACGGCGATCGTAATCACGATGCCGCCGGGAATGCTGAAAGGTGTTTTAATTGCTCCTGCGATGCTTCCGATAACTCCGCCGTTTCTGGGGCTTACGATATCGATAAATCCCAACGCCGAAAGAATGAAAAGCCCCGCTCCGATGAGCGAGAATCCGAGGACCTCCTGTTTGTCTTTGGAAAGGAGTGTGAGGGCGATGATGAGCGCTAAGGCTGGCAAGAGATAATACCCAACGCCGAAGAGCATCGTGAAGAAGTTAAAAATACCGTCGCCCCACGGACCCGCAAAATGGAGAGCTGAAAGGAGAAAGATGACGGTGAGCGCAATGAAGGCGATGGACCAAATGCTTTGTTTCGTTTCCGGGTGGAGCGGCGATTGCTTCATGTATGATCCTCCGCGCCCTTCGTTGTCGTCTCGATTATTTCGCTGATCTCGCTTTTTTTTCTTGATTTCCTTCTGGGGTTTTTTCGCCATGACACCCATATTTTACTCTCTTTTGTTCCCCTCTTCAATAAAAAAGCCGCCGAAATTCGAGCTCGGCGGCCGTGGTAGAATGTCGGCGGATCGTTATCCGACTTCAAGGAATAATTCCGCGGTGAAAGGACGTTCCCCCTTCGGGAAAAGTCGGTAGAGAAGGAACTTCCCCCGGAGCGGAATTCGAGGGCTTAAAAACATCTCGGTCGCCTTTCCGTCGCACTGCCAAAATTTGTGGACGGCGCCGTTTTCGTCGGAGATCCTTTTCTATGTCCGGCGTACTCCCTCGATGCAATTCTCGTTGAGTGCCGCTGCGGCGATCTTGTCCCCATTGCTCGGGCGCACGAACCATGTGCATTCCGAGAGTGAAAAATCACGGGTTTCTTCCATATGATCCATATGATGCCTCTTGGTTATGTTAAGGTCTGTGATTTTGGTAGTGTGGATTGTACCAACCAACGGCAGATAAGGTCAATTGGGAGAAATTGACAAATGATAATAAATGTGATATTATAGTAACTTAAGATTATAGTACACAAACAATAAAAGAAATACACGGCGAAGGTACGATTGCTGAAATGGCGATCGGAAGGCCGGTCGTAGTCGAGTATCCAGGAAGTTTTGGCACGGATTTATTGAAAAATAGTCCGTGCTTTTTTGTTTCCATATTATCGGAGAGATCGGACAAAAGTTTTCCACAGAATCTAAGGCCCCCCGCTCTCCTCGAATTTTTGAGGGAGAGCGGGGGGCCAAGATATAAAAAGTCAAAAAACACAGAAAAGTTAAAAAACCTGGTAAATTGAAAAACCAGCCTGTAAAACATTCAAAATGTTTAACAGGCTGATAATGCGATGAAACCTACACTTTTGATTTTTTGATGCAAAAAATGTTTAGCGTGAAACATTTTGAAACACTTATTTTGAGCAAAAAATCCCCAAAATTCATATTTTGGGGATTTTTATTCTATTTTTGATCAGAAATTTCTCTATTTTTTGGGGACTAGCCAAAGAACCAAACAGAAGATTCTTACTATATATGAATGTACTTTGGGCCATGCCAACTAAATTGCCATTTCTATCAAATATGCCAGTACCGGAAGCTCCATCGAAAACAGGTTTATCGAGGAATACATTCCCGGGATTGAAGCCGGATATCCTGCCGGATACAAAAAAGAAAAGATTGCCATCTGAATAGAATGCCGGCTGAACCCAATATACCCTTTCAAGGACAGGATCGTGAGCGAATCTGATGTTCGTTTTATTGATCAATTTCGAAGATTTGAGAAGTACCAGATCATTGAGGGTGTCTACAGAAATTATCGTTACCGAAGAATCTATTTTAGGTCCGGTTTTGAATTCTTCCATCAGGCATATTTTTTTATCGAATTTGCCGGCATCGTTTCTGATGACGTGGCTGCAGGATAAAAAATATCCTTCCCCGAGATTTATTGAGGAACCGTAGCCGTCCTTGGTTGTGATGGTGGCATAGAACTTTTCCGGAAGAGGTTCATGATTTTTGCCCGAAAAGAATGACGAAGCGCATCCCGATAAAAACAATGCGGCTACCAGGAAAATGATTCTCATTTCGCACCTACCTTTCGTGAGATGATTTTGATTTTTATAAACTTTCATTACTTTATTACGGCAGCTTTTTGATGTCAACGCTTTCGATGTATAGTTTATATATGAGGGATGGAAGATCCGAATTGGGAAGACGGGGAGAAAATTTTGCTTCGAGATATTTGCAAAAGATCGGTTGGCGTATCATTGAAAGAAATAACAGAAAAAAATGGGGGGAACTCGATATCGTTGCCGTCGCGCCGGACAAGGTACTGGTCTTCGTCGAAGTAAAAACGGTTGTCGGTCCCGGCATCGAAGCGGAAGAGCAGATGACAAAATCAAAGATTGAGAAATTTACGAGAGCGGCGCGAGTATATGCGGGAGCCCATGAAGAATTAATCGACGACAAAAAAGGATGGCGACTCGACGTCATTGCGCTCACGAAGAATTGGGGAAATGGGTTCGACGTGAAACATTACGAAAATATTTAACACATGAATGAGGGAGGTGAAATATTCGCCGCGTGGAAACCGAAGGGACCGACATCGGCTGAGTTCCTCAATCGATTGAAAAAGAAAATGGGGACAAGAAAGATCGGGCACGCGGGGACACTCGATCCATTGGCGTCGGGCATCCTCGTCGTCGGCGTTGGGCGCGCAGCAACGAAGCGACTCAATATGGCGGCAGGGGAAGAAAAAGAATATCTCGTAAAGATAAGGCTCGGCGTGCGGAGCACGACGGGCGATGAAGAAGGGGAAAAAGAAATTGTCGAGCGGGAACGTTTTCCGGATATCGAGCGCATTGAAAAAATTTTACCGTCGTTCGTCGGCGTCGTCGACCAAGTACCGCCGGTATACAGTGCCCTGAAAATAAAAGGCGTGCCGGCATATAAGCTCGCGCGCCGCGGAAAAATACCCGAGATGAATTCGCGCCGCGTGAAAATTTTTTCGATCAAAATCCTTTCATATAATCCGCCGTATCTGGAATTGAAAGTTGTAACCGGCCCCGGCGTATACGTCCGATCGCTTGCCCGGGACGTGGGGGATACTTTGGGTGTCGGCGGGTATGTCGCGGAACTCGTACGTACGCGAGTCGGTGAATTTACAAAAGAGGATATATTGACAAATATTTAAATTTAATGTGTTGTATAAACTCAAAGAGCGGCTTGTCTTTTTCGGGGGGTTGTGGTAAAGTATTGACGTAAAGGCCGCTCGAGTGAGCGGTCAAAATTTTAAATACGCCTATGGACTTAAAACAATTAGCAAGCGCGGTCGAACAAATCGCTGCGGAAAAGGGGATAGCGCCGGAAAAAGTCATCGGCGCGATTGAAGCGGCGATCGCTGCCGCGTACAAAAAGGAGTATCGGAAGAAGTCGGAGATTGTCCGGGCCAAATTCAATTTGAAGACCGGAGACCTCGAATTTTTCCAAGTAAAAACGGTCGTTGATCCGTCCGAGGTTACGATCGTCGAGGGAGGAGCCGAAGAGGTTGAAAGGCCCGAACATCAAGAAGGAGAAGAAGCCCTTCCGCGGTTTAATGCGGATCGGCAGATCCTCATCGAAGACGCGAAGAAGGTCAAGGCGGATGTGAAATCCGGCGACGAACTGGAATTCCCGCTCGAAGGAAAGAGTGACTTCGGCCGCATTGCGGCGCAGACGGCAAAGCAAGTGGTTCTGCAATCCATCCGCGAGGCGGAACGCTCATCCATCAAGGAGGAGTTTGCAAGCAAGGAAGGGGAAATTATGAGTGGGCAAATCCAGCGGTTTGAGCGTGGAAACGTGTATGTGAACCTCGGCCGGGCAATGGGGATCATGTATCCGAATGAAAGTATCCCCGGTGAGCACTACCGAGTGGGTGACCGGATGCGATTCTATGTTTTGGCGGTTCAAGACGATGCGCGCCGTCCGGGCATCGTTCTTTCGCGCTCGCATCCGAACTTCGTCATGAAACTCTTCGAACTCGAAGTGCCGGAGATTGCGGACGGCACGGTCGTGATTAAGAGCATCGCGCGCGAAGCAGGTTCGCGTACGAAAGTGGCTGTCGCTTCGAATGAGGAAGGTATTGATCCGGTCGGCGCCGCCGTCGGTCAGCGGGGGACGCGGGTCATGGCGGTGACGAATGAGCTTGGCAACGAAAAAGTCGATGTTGTCGAGTGGTCCGACGAACCGGCGAAATTCATTCCAAGTGCACTCTCACCGGCGAAGGTAAAATCAATCGATGTTCTGCCGCGGCGCGAAGCAAAAGTCCTCGTTCCCGAGGATCAGCTGTCGCTCGCGATCGGCAAGGGCGGACAAAATGTCCGTCTTGCGGCGAAGCTTACGGGTTGGAAGATCGACGTCCGGTCGCAGTCGAATCCGGAAGAAGTTCAAGAAGGCGGCGTTGCAGCGAGCGGCGGCATGGGTGACGACGACGGTGAAGTGACAGCAAGTGTGGTAGAAGAAGCGACCGTCGACGATGAAGACGAGGACAATCCGAAGCTCGACGTTGATGTTTTAGGAAATGAAAACAAAGAAAATAAAAAAGAAGTCAAACAATAATATCAATAATTAATCAAAATCATGAATTATTTGATTTTCGGTCCTGTAGTTCTTGCGGTTTTCTATACTGCATACCTCGCGTTATGGCTCAAAAAGCAGAGTTCGGGAAGCGACAAAATGAAGGAGATTTCGAGAGCGATTCAAGAAGGGTCGTCCGCATATCTCGGTCGGCAGTACAAGACGGTCGGCATTGTTGCAGTTGTCCTTTTCGTTGCAATTTATCTCGCACTCGGCTGGCTTACGGCCGTCGGATTTTTGGTCGGCGCCATCGCGTCGGCTCTCGCTGGATTTCTCGGTATGAGCGTTGCCGTCCGGTCGAACGCGAAAACGACGGATGCGGCAAGCCATGGGTTGAAATCGGCGCTTTCGCTCGCCTTTAAGGCCGGATCGGTCACGGGACTCCTTGTTGTCGGCGTCGGTCTCCTTGCAGTCTCGGGATTTTTTCTCTTAACACATGATATCCGGAGTTTGATTGGCCTTGGATTCGGCGCAAGTTTGATTTCGGTTTTTGCCCGCCTTGGCGGCGGCATTTTTACAAAAGCAGCGGATGTCGGGACCGATTTGGTCGGGAAAGTTGAAGCCGGGATTCCGGAAGATGATCCGCGGAATCCGGGCGTGATCGCCGACAATGTCGGCGACAATGTCGGCGACTGCGCCGGCATGGCTGCCGACCTTTTTGAGACGTATGCGGTAACTTTAACCGCTTCGATCTTGATCGGAAGCGCACTTGCGCTTTCCGGCGCCCAACTCATCTTTCCGCTCGTCATGGGCGGCCTTGCGATTATTGCTTCAATCATCGGAAGTTTCTTTGTAAAACTTGGCAAGAGCGAATCGATTATGGGCGCGCTCTACAAAGGGCTCACTGTCGCCTTGATTGTGGCAGCGATTTTGTTCTATTTTGCCGCTCAGTCATTCATGGGAGGGAATGCTATGAATATATTCTTTTCGAGCCTCATCGGTCTTCTCGTGACGGCGCTCATGGTTATCATCACGGATTATTACACTTCGAAAAAGTACAAGCCGGTGAAGAACATCGCCGATGCTTCGAAATCGGGACACGGAACAAACATCATTATTGGCCTTTCGGTTGGTATGGAAGCGACCTTCTTGCCGATTCTTGTCATCGTTGCCGGCATTATTGGATCGTACTTGCTTGCGGGCATCTATGGCGTCGCCATCGCCGCTGTTTCGATGCTTTCCGTTGCCGGCATCATTGTTTCCATTGATTCATTTGGGCCAATCACGGATAATGCCGGCGGTATCGCCGAAATGAGCGGTGCTCCGGAAGAGGTCCGGAAGATCACGGACGCCTTGGATGCCGTCGGGAACACCACGAAAGCGGTAACGAAAGGATATGCCATCGCATCGGCCGGGCTCGCCGCACTTGTGCTCTTTAGCGCATACACGGACGCGGTTCAAAAGATCTCTTCGAATGTCACGTTCGACATCCAAAACCCATACGTCTTAATCGGCCTCATTTTAGGAGCTTCGATCCCCTACCTATTCGGATCGATGGCCATGAAATCGGTCGGCAAGGCGGCCGGCTCGATTGTCGAAGAAATCCGAAGGCAGTTTCGGGAAATCAAGGGGCTTCTCGAAGGTTCGGCAAAACCCGATTACAAGAAGGCCGTCGACATCGTGACGAAGTCGGCTCTCCGAGAAATGATTGTCCCGGCGCTTTTGCCGGTCGTCATGGTGCTCCTCGTGGGATTCATTTTGGGAAAGGAGGCCCTCGGCGGGTTCTTGATTGGTACAATCGTCTCGGGACTTTTTATCGCGATTTCCATGACTTCTGGCGGAGCCGCGTGGGATAATGCAAAGAAATACATCGAATCGGGCAACTTCGGTGGCAAGGGATCGGATGCTCACAAGGCCGCCGTTACCGGAGATACCGTCGGCGATCCTTACAAGGATACCGCAGGTCCCGCGATCAATCCGTTGATTAAGGTTATCAACATTGTAGCCCTCCTCATTGTTCCGTTCCTTTAAGGAGAAATAGGAGTAGGGAAGAGAAAGCCGCATTATTTCGAAGCAGCTTCCGGAAGCGAGCGGGTTTAGTTCCCCGAAAGGGATTGTGGGCCGAGGGCGTAGGGCGGCATCGGCCGCTGGAGCCAATGAACGCCCGGTGCTGAGAAGTAATGCGGCTTTTCGCTTATAATTACCAATGATGAATTTCAAGGGTAAAAAAGTTCTGGTGATGGGGCTCGGGATCTTGGGCGGTGGCGTTGCGACGGCCAAGTGGCTCGTGCGCCATGGCGCCCGCGTTACCGTGACTGACGTGCGGACGAAAAGTGAACTTGCCGATTCGATCCGATCGCTCGGAAGCTCGGCAAGGAAAATAAAGTTCGTCCTTGGCGAGCATCGGAAAGATGATTTCGAACGGAACGATGTTATCATCGTAAACCCAGCCGTGCGGCGCGAAAACGAATATCTCGCGGTTGCAAAGAAACATAAGCGACTTTTAATAAATGACGCGCGGATATTCTTTGACGTCGTGGAAAATCCGGTGATCGCCGTCACGGGAACCCGGGGAAAAACAACCACGACGAATTGGATAGCCCATTTTTTGCGGACGAGGAATAAAAGCGTTGCCGTTGCGGGAAATTCATCGAATCTTGCGCTCCTCGATTTGGCGGATCGGCTGAAAAGCAAGAAAATGCCGGTGGTCGTCGAACTTTCGTCCTGGCACTTGGAGCGCTTGCCAGGGTCAAAGTATGCGCCGGAAATCGCCGTCATAACGAACCTCTATTCAGACCATTTGAATCGCTATAAGGGAATGAAAAGCTATGCGCGCGCAAAAGCGGGCATATTCAAGGGACAAAAGAGAGATCAAAGGTTGATCTTGAATGATGACAACCGATGGACCGGATTTTTTCTGAAGCTGCGTCCGAAGGCGAAGATTTATTTCTTTTCCCTGAAACACTTGCCGAAAAGCAAGAACGGGATTTTTCTAAAGAAGGGATCTTTGTTTTTTCAAGAAAATGGACGGAGTGAAGAGGTGATATCGGAAAGTGCGGTTTTGTTGACTCGAAAGAGGGGAGAGCATAATGTGATGAATCTCATGGCTGCAGCCCTTGCTGCGCACCTCGCCGGCATTTCTTGGTTCGAGATCGCGGCGGCAGTGAGGAGTTTGCCGGAGATAAAGTATCGGGAGGAAACGATTTTAGAAAAAGAAGGCTTAAGGGTGATCAATGACTCAGCAGCAACATCACCCGACGCCGTGGTAGCCGCCATCCGAAGATTTCACGGCGACGGACGGCTGATTTTAATGACCGGCGGAACCGACAAGAACCTCGATTTCAAGCCGCTTGCCAGAGAAATACAGAATACGCTTGTGCCGGAAAACGTCTTTTTCTTGAGCGGCGGTGCGACGAAGAGATTGATCGCCGAGCTTGATCGGTTGAAATATTTTAAGAAAGAAAGACCCCAAACCTTCGAGGATCTTGAGTTGATTGTGGAAAAGATAAAAGCTTTGCTCCCCAAATTCTATGCCCTTCCCTGCACGATTCTCTTTTCTCCCGGCGCCGCAAGCTTCGAAAAATTCAAGAACGAATTCGACCGTGGAGAAAAATTCAACGAATATATACGGAAATACTTGTAAGCCGAAAAGTGATTGGCGAGCTTTAGTCTGCCGCCTTCACCTTCAATTTTTTCGTCTTCGAGCGGGTGAGTTTCGGCATTCGGATGGTCAAAATGCCCTTTGAAAGATTTGCCGTCGAGTGGTCCGGATCGACTTCCTGCGGAAGGATGATTGATCGGGAAAACGATCCCCAAAAAAGTTCCTGGTAAAAATAATTCTTTTCTTCGATTTTCTTTTCCTGTTTCCGGGTGCCCTTCACGGTCACCGATTCTGTTGTGATGTTGATTTCAAGATCGTCGTCATCGACGCCGGCAACGGTTGATTGAACCACAATATCATCTCCGTCGTCGTATACGTCAACGGTCAGCGTCCCTTCGCCCTCATCGGAAGGGGCGGGAGTTTTATCATCCTCGATGGTAATGGGAACCGGATCGCTCTTCACTTTGGCGAGTTCCACAAAAATATCGCTGCCTTTATTTTCTTCGTCCATGTTTCCATTATACACCGTTGCTTATTCTTTTGGTACGCTCAAAGTCGGCAAGGACCCAAAATGCGATGAAGACGAGAAAAAACGTCGGGTAGAAAATATCACTTGATTGGAATTGTACGACGAAGAAGTTGAAAATCGCATGGACCGCAGCTGCTATAAAAAGGCCGACCAAAACCGCTCCGCGCTTTTTCTTGAAACGGTCGAGCGCCCAGTAGTAGCCGACGATGCCAGAAGCAAGCGCGTGGAGAAGCGTAGCGCCGACGAAGCGGAGGGAAACTGCATTCAACATGTCGAAAATGGTCTTCAGGTTCACGATGTCGAGGCTGTTCCGTACGACGAAGAAATTTTCTATCGTCGCGAAACCCAAGGCGGCCGTAATCATGTAGATCATGGCATCAATGGGCTCGTCGAGGTACTTGCTTTCTGCGTTGACGAGATAGGTCGCAAAGAATTTAAAAACTTCTTCGATGATAGCGATGCCGATGATGAAGAGGAGAATGCTGTGGAGCGGCGTGACGGCTATTTTTTGAAACACGAGCTCGATGAAGAGGACGGGAATGCTCGATGCCATACCCGCAAGGAACGTTATGGCGAGCATCTTTTTCGGCTCCGGATGCAAATCCTCTTTCAGAAAAAAGAGAAGCCAGACGAGGGCCGGGATAGCGGCAATTACGAATACCGGGATCAGGTTGAGGTAGTCGGTCACCATTCGGTTGTCATGAGGAATTGATTGCTCCGCTCGTCGAGGTTTTGATAGACGGCTTCAGTTACGAACGGCATGAACGGATGGAGCATTTTAAGAGACTCAACAAGGGCATTCCGCAAAATCGCTTGCGTGGAAGACCCCGTTTTCTCATCAGCGATCTGTCCTTTTGATTCTTCGAGATAAATATCGCAGAAATCGTGCCAAAAGAAGTCGTAAAGATTTTGGAGCGCCTTTGCAAATTCGAATGTTTCAATGTATCGCTCGGTTTGTTTTTTCACTTCTGCGAGTTTCGCCAGTATTTTTTTATCGGCCTCGGTCTGCGGGGTCAATGAATTTTGAGTTTCTGTCTGCAGAGGCAGGTCGAATTTCGAGTTTCCGCTTCGTTCCAAGACGAAGCGGGATGCGTTCCATATCTTGTTGCAAAATTTTCTGCCGGCCATGACCGCCGCTTCGTCCCAGTGGATGTCTTGACCGTTTGCCTGCCAGATGACGGCGAAGCGCGTCGCATCCGCGCCGTATTGGTCGATGTATTTCAACGGATCAATACCGGTTCCCAAGCTTTTCGACATGCGCTTGCCGTCTTTTGTGAGGATGGTACCGTGGACGAAAACATTTTGGAAAGGCGGCTTTCCCATAAATTCAAGTCCGGAAAATATCATGCGGGCATCCCAGAGATTTAAAATGTCGCGTGCATTCGAAACAAAGTTGCCGGGATAATAATTTTTCCGGTCGGATTCTGAAAGACCGGCAAAGGGCCACAGAGCCGACGAGAACCAGGTATCGAGAACGTCGGGGGATTTGATCATGTCGCAATTTTTACAAATTGGACACGTTGCCGGTTTTTCCACGGATACCACGAAGTCTTCGGCTGATAAATTTTTATTAGAAATTAGAAATTGAGAATTGGAGCTTCCTGTTTGGTTTTTACAAAACCAAACAGGAAGCTGGTGCCCCCACCACAATTGGCGTGAGATCGTCCAATCACGTATGTTTTCTAACCAATCGAAATAGATTTTTTGAAAATTTTCTGGCTGAATGTCCACTTTACCAGATTGAACCGTCTTCAAGGCGTTTGCGGCAAGCTTGTCCATCTGAAGGAACCATTGCATTGAGGGGATCGGCTCGATGACGTGTCCGCAGCGATAGCAGATGGTAATGTTGTGCACATAAGACTCCTCTTTTTCGAGCAGCCCCTCGGATGCCAGTCGTTCGACGATCGCTTTCCGGGCCTCTTCCGTTTTCATGCCGGCATACGATCCGGCGTTCGCGTTCATTTTCCCCCGTTCATCGATGACTTGAATCGATGCGAGCTTGTGCCGCCCGCCGATCTCAAAATCAAGGATATCGTGCGCCGGCGTGACCTTCACGGCCCCCGTTCCGAATCCGGGATCTATCTTCAAGTCGGCGACGATCGGTATCTCCCGATTGGTGAGGGGGAGCCGTATGGTTTTCCCGATGAATTTCGCATACCGCTTGTCGTTCGGATTCACGGCGACGGCAGTGTCGCCGAGCATGGTCTCGGGGCGCGTTGTGGCTACAATAATGTATTTTGTATTAGGTATTTCGTGTTTGGTATCGATGAGCGGGTATTTGATGTACCACAGTGACCCTTTTTCTTCCTGATGCTCGAGCTCGAGTTCGGAAAGGCTGGTACCACAGCGCGGGCACCAGTTGACCGTGCGCTCGCCGCGATAAATGAGGCCTTTTTCGTAGTAATGAACGAAAGCCGAGAGGACATCCTTGGTATAATCCGGGTCCATCGTGAACCGAAGGCGCGACCAATCGGCCGAGGCGCCCAGTTTTTTGAGTTGATCGATGATAATGCCGCCGTACTCTTCTTTCCACTTCCAGACGCGCTCGATAAATTTCTCTCGTCCCAGCTCGAACCGGGAGGCGCCCTCCTTGCGCAATTCTTTTTCAACTTTGTATTGCGTCGCGATGCCGGCATGATCGGTTCCGGGAAGCCAGAGTGTCCGGAAGCCCTTCATGCGGTAGTACCGGACCAAAATATCCGATCCGGTATTGTCCAAAGCGTGCCCCATGTGGAGTGTTCCTGTCACGTTCGGGAGGGGCATGTACACTACATAATTTTGGATTTTTGGATTTTTAATTTTTAAATTGTCCGGATTGAAATAGCCGGAATCGAGCCATTGTTGGTAGATCATGGACTCGGTCGCTTTCGGGTCGTACGGCTTCGAAAAGTCGGCGTTCATGTGTTCCATTATGGCCGATTTTCCCCTTAAAATAAAGCTTTTCAGGTCAAAGATTCAAATTCGCTTGGGCCGTGATACGGCGGTTCTTTTTCTTGAGTGTTTGAATATATGCGGCGGCGGCGATCATTGCGGCATTGTCGGTGTTGTATGCCATAGGCGGCGCAAAAAAGTGTACGCCGAGCTCCTTGCTTGTTTTTACCAGCGTCTCACGGAGCGATTGGTTTGCGGCTACGCCGCCGGCAAGGATGATAGATTTTGCCTTGAATTCTTGCACGGCGCGCGCCGTTTTATAAACGAGCGTTTCAACAGCCGCCGCCTGGAAGCTCGCTGCAACGTCCTCGATGAAATTTTTATTCTTTGATTGCTCTTTGTGGTCTCTTATATAGTAGAGTACTGATGTTTTGAGACCAGAGAAGCTGAAGTCATAGTTTTTATCTTTCATCATCGGGCGGGGGAAATTCACGGATGACGGGTCTCCGGGAGCGGCCGCTCTTTGGATCTCGGGTCCGCCGGGATAGGGGAGACCGAGCATTCGCGCCACTTTATCGAATGCTTCTCCAACGGCATCATCCCGTGTTTCGCCGAGTTTTTTCCACTCCGTGAGGGATTTCATGAGGAGAAGTATGGTATGCCCCCCGGAGACCACGAGGCCGACTGCCGGAAAAATTTTCGTTTTTGAAAATTGAGAATTGGAAATTGGAAATTGAGTTTTCTGTGGCAATAGAAAGCTGTAAAGGTGTCCCTCCATGTGGTTCACACCGATGAGCTTCGCTTTTGGGAAATGGTTTTTATGGATTTCCTTTGCAAAATTGACGCCGGTCCAAAGAGCCGGCTCAAGACCCGGACCCACTGTTACTGCTACCACGTCCACTTTTGTGCTTAGTATTTTGTACTCAGTATTTTGTGTTTGTTTAGGATTGAGGATTTTTGATTTAGGATTTACAAAAATTTGCCTAAAGATGATGGGTAGATTTTTGAGGTGCTCTCGCTTGGCAATGTTGGGAACCACGCCGCCGAAAGGGGCGTGAAGCGCTATTTGCGACGAAACGATGTTCTGCAACACCTTAAAGCGGGGAGCTCTGATGCCGCCGGAAGCTTCCACTGAGGCGATTGACGTCTCATCGCAGCTTGTTTCTATCGATAGAATTTTCATAGCAAGCCAGTAGTATAGAAGGTATCAAGGAACTGGAAATCGCTCAAGGGGAGGGGTATACTGTCCCTATGATTCAACTGTTGTTGATTTGGGGTGATTGGGGGATCTTGTTCTTGAGGGTGGTTTTGGGGCTTATCTTCATTCGTCACGGTTTGCTCAAAATGAAGGATCTGAAGGCGACGGGCGAGAGCTTCGCGGGCATGGGGTTCAAGCCGGGGCGCTGGTGGGGGACGCTCATTGCGATTCTCGAGGTCGTCGGCGGCTTGGCACTCTTTGCGGGGTTTTTCACTCAAATCATTGCAGCATTCTTCGTCATTGAATTCATTGTGATTCTTGCGGCCGTGAAGCGGAAAAGCGGTTTCGTCGGCGGTTACGAATTCGATCTTTTAATCCTCGCATCGGTCGTGCTTCTCGTACTTCTTGGCGGCGGGTCCCTCAGCATCGATCGCTTGCTCGGTATTCTTATTTATTAATCTTTATGCGGGTGTATGAAATAATCCCCGGCATGGCTGCTTGGGTTACTCTCCTTGGCCTTACGTTTCTCTCCTGGAAATTGCCCCAAGTGGTCGTTATTTTCATCTTACTCTACGATCTTTACTGGCTCCTCAAGCTTTTTTATTTGTTCTTGCATCTCAGATTTGCCCTCTCTCGCATGAGAAAAAATCTCCGCATTGACTGGCTCGAAAAATTGAAGGCGGAAAAGCTGGATTGGGAAAAAATTCGCCACCTCGTCATACTGCCGATGTACAAAGAGCCGTACGGCGTCGTCGATCAAAGCCTGGAGAGTTTAGTCGAGGCGAATTATCCGAAGGAAAAGATATTCGTTCTTCTCGCCTGCGAAGAGCGGGGAGGAGAAGCAGATCGCGAGACGGCGGAAAAGATAGAAAAAAAGTTCGGATCGGTATTCGGTGGATTTGCCACGACATTCCACCCGGCCGGTTTGCCCGGTGAGTTGCCGGGAAAAGGGTCCAATGAAACGTGGGCCATTAAACATGCCTTACCCGTCCTCGTCGACGAGCGACATATCCCGTATGAAAATGTTCTGGTTTCCGTTTTCGACAGTGACACGAGAACGGAGAGTGATTACTTTGGCATTTTGGCATACCATTTTCTCAAAGCACCCAACCCTCTCCGATCGAGTTACCAACCCATTCCGCTTTTTACAAACAATCTCGGAGATGCAAAATTTTTCGCGCGACTCGTCGGGTTTTCGTCGAGCTTTTGGCACTTAATGCAATCCTCGCGCCCCGAGCAGTTGGTCACTTTCTCTTCGCACAGCCTTCCTTTGAAAGCACTCGTCGATGTGGGTTTTTGGGAAACCAACCTCGTTTCAGAGGATGCGCGGATATTCTTCCAATGCTTGGCGCGCTACAAGGGCGATTGGCGGACGGTCCCTCTTTTCTACCCGGTATACATGGATGCGGTGGTCGGAAAGAATTTCTTCGAGGCCATGAAGAACCTTTACAAGCAGCAGCGCCGGTGGGCGTGGGGGGCGGAAAACTTCGTATATCTTGCAAGAGATTCGAAAAAAGAAAGCGGTATTCCGAAGAGGATCAGACGATTTTGGCTGTGGACAGAATTTGACGGCTTCTTTTCATGGTCGACGAGCTCGTTCATCATTTTTTTGTTCGGTATCCTTCCGAATATCCTCGGAAACGAAAATTTCAAAAGCTCAATCTTGTCGTATAACCTGCCGCGGATGACGGGCGTCATTTTGAATCTTTCGACGATTGGCATCATCGTCTCGGCCGTCTTGAGTCTTATCCTCATGGCACCCCGGATCAAAGGTTTCAAGAAAAGATATTATTTTTATTACTTCGTCGAGTGGGCGCTCATGCCGCTCGTCTTTATTTTCTTCGGGGCCATCCCGGCGCTTGATGCTCAAACGAGGCTTATGATCGGCGGGCGTGCACGTCTCGGATACTGGCGAACCCCCAAAAGATAATGCAAAATTTAGATTCCAAAGCGTAAAAGTGAAGTTTAAAGCTAAAAGGTTTTACGTTTCAGTTTTAATATTTGGGTTTTGCATTTTAAACTAAATTTATGTCCGAATATGTCACGAGGGCTATCGTCCTCGGTTTCAAAGACAGCAAGGAACACGACAAAATCTTCGATTTCTATACGGAAGATCTCGGCAGAATCCGCGTGAGAGCGCCGGGGGGGAGAAAAATTGTTTCAAAACTTTCCCCTCATTTGGATATTTGTAATCTCGCGACGGTGAAGATTGTGGAAAAGAATGCACTTACCCTGACTGACGCGGTCGTGGAAGATGACTTTAAGGTTTCGAGGGAGAAGGAGGGATTTTTTGCAAGGGCTTTGCGGGCGGCGAACGTCCTTCGGGTGATTTCCCCAGAAGCGGTTCCCGATCCCGCGCTATGGGATTTTCTTATTTATTCGCTCCAATCCGGGGCCTTTAATTTCGTTGCCCTCATCTCCGTTTTGGGATACGATCCACGTCATGCGTCGTGCACTTGGTGCGGCGCATCGGACATCGCGTTCTTCAATGAGGGGAGCCAGGAATTTCTGTGCGAATTCTGTGGTTCAAAAATAAACGAAAATAATTTACTATATTTGAAGTGACCACCGCACTTGTATGGCAATCTCCGATATAGAAAAAAGGTTGAAGAAGTTCAGGAAGTCCTCTACTAAGAGGACGGTTTCAGCTTGGGTTCCCAAGATTCTTTGGGGACTGATCTTTGTCGGCCTCGCCGTCATCATCGCCGGCGTTGCATTCATTGCATACTATCTAAATCAGCCGAAGGGGGTCGATTTGGAAGTTACGGCGCCGACCGATGTCTCGCGGGGAGTTCCTTTCGAGCTGGATCTCAACATAATGAATGTGTCTGGCAATCCGATCAGGAACTCGTCGATTGCCGTAACGCTTTCCAATGGACTCCTGATTTGGAATTCGACGACGAGTGGGAGCGTTTACTCGGAAAATACGGGCGACGTGGGAGTGGGAGATCTCGTGAAAAAGAACTATCAAGTGATCCCGGTCGGCGATTTGAATTCCAGTCAGACACTGGACGTTTCGTTCTTCTATTTCAATCAAACGGGGAGCCGTTTTGAAGTAAAACAAGAAGTGAAGGTTCTCTTGTCCAACTCCGCCGTAACCATGAGTATCACGAAGCCGGATCAAATATTGAACGGCTCAGCACTTTCTTTTAGCGTCAACTACGCGAACAGTTCTCAGTTCAATTTTCCCGCGATGATCCTCGAGGCGGATTTCCCCAACTCGTTCCAATTCGAATCAGCGAGTGCTCCAGCTGCGACTCTTGCCGATACCTTCGCGCTCGGTTCGGCTGCGGCGAACGCGACCGGCACCGTAACCATCAAGGGGATATTCACCGATTCAAGCGCCTCATCGTTTACGATACCCTTGAAGCTCTATGCCGTTTTGAACGGCCAAAACTATGACATTGCCGACTACCAAGCCACGTTTTCTCTTTCGCCATCGCCGATTGGCGTAAGCGTCACTGTAAACGGATCGAATAACTACGTCGCAAAGCCGGTGGATACATTGAACTATTCGATCCAATACAACAATCAAAGCGGAATCGCCTTGAAAGATGTCGTTGTAAAGGCGATCCTTTCCGGTTTTGCCGACTGGTCGAGTGTAAAAACGGACGGCATATTTAATCCTTCGACGAGAACCGTAACGTGGAATTCGTCGACGACGCCCGCCTTGGCGTTCGTTGAACCTGGCACGGTCGGGAATTTGAATCTTACGCTTTCGACGACGCTCTCCGCGCCCGTTTCCTTGCAGGGGCTTTCGAATAAGAATTTGTACGTCAAGGCGGATGTTACACTCTCTTCGCCGTCGGTGCCGTACTATGTGTCTGGCAATCAAACGTTCGCCGAGACGACGGAAGAAACGAAGATTTCAAGCTTGGTTTATTTCAGCGCAAAAGGGTATACAAACGATCCTTCGTCCGCCGTACAAAACTCAGGTCCCTTTCCGCCCCGCGTCGGGAGCGCCACCGAATACTCGATTCACTGGCGGATAAGCGATTTCGGGAACGACTTGAGTAATGTCGTCGTGTCAGCTCCGCTTCCGACGGGCGTTATCTGGACTGGTTTTGCGACGACGACGGTTGCATCATCCTCGATTTCGTACGACACATCGACCGAGAGCATGGTGTGGAGCATTGGGAACGTCTTTGCTGGGAGCGGATTCCTCGGTGGTCCGGCCGAGGCTGTGTTCCAAGTTTCGGCAACACCGGCCTCAGATTTTATTGGTTCGTATGAAGATCTTCTGAACACGAGTAATCTTCAAGCGACGGATAATTTCACGGGAGCAGCCGTAAATATCTCCGCGGGGCCGGTGACGACGGCGTTGCCGGACGATTCGAGCGTTGCACCGGGTTCTGGCGTCGTTACCCAGTAGGACTTTCTTTATTTTTCTTCTCAAACACGCTATGCCGAACCCCGGCGTGGTTTGGCCGCTCGCTCTCGGATTTGCTCTTTCGCTCCGCAAAAACCATGCCCGCTCATCCTGCGAGACGGTTTGATCCGGGAAATGAAGAAGGTTTAGGAATCTGGAAAGCGGAAAATTTTTAAGATACTATAAGGTACATGGATATGTGGGAAAAAATAACGAGCTTAGCGAAGCGGCGCGGATTCATTTTTCCCGGGAGCGAGATCTACGGCGGCCTTGCGGGTACCTGGGATTACGGTCCTCTCGGGGTGGAGCTGAAACGCAACATCAAGAACGAATTTTGGAAGTCGATGGTTCAGGAACGGAGTGACGTTGCGGGATTGGATGCCGCGATCATTATGAATCCGAAGGTGTGGGAAGCTTCGGGACACTTGACATCGTTTTCCGATCCGCTCGTCGAATGCAAAAAGTGCCACCACCGATTCAGGGCTGATCAGTTGACGGAAAAGAAATGCCCGGATTGCGGCGGCGATCTCACGGAGCCGAAGCAGTTCAACTTGATGGTGGAAACCTACCTCGGGGTCATCGAAGGAGAAAAACTCAAAACGTATTTGCGGGGCGAGATCACGCAAGGCGTCCACGTCAATTTCAAAAATATCTTGAGTTCGACGCGCGTCAAAATTCCGTTTGGCGTGGCGCAAATCGGCAAAGCCTTCCGGAATGAAATTACGCCGGGTGGTTTCACCTTCCGGTCGCGTGAATTCGAGCAGATGGAGCTCCAGTATTACGTAAAGCCCGACCTGAAGGAATCGATGGAGCAATTTGAATATTGGAAGAAAGAGCGGATGGGCTGGTATGTCTCACTCGGCATGAAAAAAGAAAATTTGCGGTTCAAGGAGCACGCAAAGGACGAGCTAGCCCACTATGCGAAGGCAGCGTTCGATATTGAATACAATGCGGAAGGCGAATGGAAAGAGATGGAGGGTGTTCATCACCGGGGCGACTGGGATGTGCGAAGGCACCAGGAATTTTCGGGCGAGGACATGACGTACTTTGACGAAGAAACGAAAGAAAAATTCCTCCCGCATATCATTGAAACGTCCGGTGGTGTGGATCGGGCAACGCTTTTCTTCCTGATGAACGCCTATAAAGAGGAGAAAGTGAAAGATGGTGAGATAAGGACGGTGCTCCGCTTGCATCCGCGCCTCGCGCCGTACAAAGTCGCGGTCTTTCCGCTTCTCGCGAATAAGCCGGAACTCGTGAAGACCGCGAAGAAGATCTACGACGATTTGAAAAAAAACATGATGGTCGCGTGGGACGACCGGGGAAATATCGGCAAGCGATACCGCGCGCAGGACGAAGCGGGAACGCCCTTCTGTGTCACCGTCGACTTCGATAGCTTGGAGCACGATGACGTAACCGTCCGCGATCGCGACACCATGAAACAGGAACGGGTGAAGATCGGAGAGTTGGGAACACATTTGGAAGAGCGTTTGAAACAATCCTAAGAAAGGTCGGGGGTAGTTAAAAGGTAAAAACATTAAAAATAAAAAATATGAAGCACAACAAGCTCGTCATTGCAGTTTTTTCGTTCGTTATGATTCTCGGGGTCGCTTTTATGGGCGCTAAGGCGTATGCAAGTGGCCTCACTTCGTCGCAGGTCCAGGCGATTGTAAATCTCCTGCAGGCGTTCGGCGCGGACGCTGGTACGATAGCAAAGGTTCAACTTACCCTAGAAGGAAGTACCACAAGCGGATTAAATCAAACAAATCCTTCAGTTTCGGTTTCGGTTACCTCAACGTCTCCATTGACTCAGGTTCCGGTGACTCTCAAAATAAATATTCAGGGCCAATCTTCAAACGGCGCCTTCGCGAATGTTTCTATTGCTGGATATCCCCAGAATAAAGCAATCTCTTACTGGGATCTCTCCATTGGTTGCCCCAATGGGGTAACGGTGTCTGGCAAAAACGGCGAGAATATCTGCGGGACGACGTTGAGGTTCGATACAATTGACTTATATGATCCAACGCTGGACTACCTTGCGTTAACCATACCGGTCATAAACAACTCGGATGTGCCCGCGACAGTAACTCTGAGTCTTACTGCTTATAACTCAACTGGAAATGTTCTGGGGAGCGATAAGGAGGGAATTGATGTTGGGGTAGCTTCCGCGGCTTCTCCAATCGTTATTACTAGTCCGCAGGCGGGCAGCGTGTGGTCTAATGACGGGAAGGATGTAATTATGAACATCCAGTGGAAGGATAAGGGCGTATCGGGCCAAACAGTCGGCATCACTTTACTGGATCCTCGGGGAAATATCGTGAAGGTTATCACGAATAACCTGCCCGATATGGGGAGCTATGCGTGGAAATATGATCCGTCTATATCGAACGGAAATTATAAGATATCCATCGGTATCGACGGCAAGGGTGGGACACCGGCCGTGAGCGGTCCGTTCATGCTCCAATAAATCGGCGGCCATCCGATCGAAAACGACAGGTGAATAGCCTGTCGTTTTCTTTTTTAAGCGGTTATAATGAACAAATGACAAAACCGCAACGATTCAGACTAAAAAACGGTCTCCGGGTGATCCTGGTACCGGAATCGCAAAACTTAACGACGACCGTCATGGTTTCCGTCGAAGCCGGATCGGAATACGAAACAAAGAACATCAATGGCCTTTCACATTTCTTGGAGCATATGTGTTTTAAGGGAACACATAAGCGACCGACGGCCATGGATATCGCCGCCGAACTCGATGGGTTGGGAGCCCAATACAATGCGTTTACGTCGCAGGAATCAACGAGTTACTACGCGAAAGCGAAAAACGAGAACGCTGCGGAGATCTTGGATGTTGTCGCAGACATGTATTTAGATCCGACGTTCGAGCATCAGGAAATTGAAAAAGAGCGTGGTGTCATCATTCAAGAACTTAATATGTATGAAGACACGCCGATGCGGCGGGTTGCGGAGCTTTTTATGAATCTGGTGTATGGTGATCAGCCGGCCGGTTGGGATATCGGCGGGAAAAAAGAGATCATCAGGCGACTTACGCGCGACGACTTCGTTGATTATCGCGGACGGCACTACCTACCGCAATCGACGATCGTGACGATTTCCGGCGGGCATGCGACGCGCGACTTGTTGAAGAAGACCGAGGGTTATTTCAAAGAATTGTCGGCCGGCAAGAAGGGTGCAAAACCAAAAACGAAAGAATCGCAAAAGAAGCCGAAAGAACTCGTTTCGTTCAAGGACGTCGATCAATCGCACTTGATCGTGGGATTTCGGGCGTTCGACGTATTCGACAAGCGGCGATACCCCCTCCAAGTCGCCGCCGACATCATGGGCGGAGGAATGAGCTCACGCTTGTTCCAAAAAGTGCGCGAGGAACTCGGTGCAGCGTACTATGTGCGGACCGACGCGGATTTGTATGTCGATCACGGCCTTCTCGAAATGTCGGCTGGCGTCGAGCACGAAAAGATCGATATGGTATTGAAGGCGGCGCTCAAAGAATTCAGTCGGATCGCGAAAGAGTCGGTGGGCGTCCAAGAGTTGAAGCGCGCCAAGGAGCACCTCATTGGAAATCTTTTCATGGCGCTTGAAGGATCCGATGAGTTGGCATCTTTTTATGCGGCCCAGGAGATCTTCGGCTTGAAGCTCTCAACCCCCCAGGAGGTGGCGAGAAGCATTAATGCCGTGACAGCGGACCAAATCCGGAGCGTCATGGGACAAATCATCAAGAATGATCGGTTGAACTTGGCCGTCATCGGTCCCTTCAAGAAACGGAGCTTTCTTGATATATTGAAGGTGTGAGCCAATCATCTCAAAAGCTGGAGGTAGGATGGACGGCGCTGTGGCGTATCTTCATATTTATCGGATTCGCCCTCCTTTTGTATTTTGCGCGGGACGCTTTTGCGGTGCTTTTGGTCGGCGTTGTCTTATCCCTCGGAGTCGAGCCGATTGTCGGATTTTTGAGTGAGAAATTGAAATTTGGGAGGATCCTCGCGATAATCACCGTTTTTGTCGTTTCGATAACGGTCGTTGGGCTTTTTCTATATCTTGTTATACCTATCCTCATTATTGAATTCTCCGGTTTTGTCGGCCGACTGAATGAAATCATCCCGACGATACCGGGGATCAAATTCGTGCTGCCCTCCGTTCAAAATGTCCAGTCGGGCCTGAATCAAATCTCGACGTTTCTTTCCACCATTAATTTTTCAATCACGGCGACGTTTTGGTCGCTTATCACGGATATTATTCTCGTCTTCTCGGCCGTCATCGTAACACTCTATCTTTCAGTGGAACGGCACGGGGCGGAGCGGATGCTCGAAGTTATCCTTCCCGGTTCATATGAGCGGTCGGTTATGACCGTTTTCAAAAATTATGAACGGAAGATGCGGCGGTGGTTTGCAACGCAGCTTGCCTTAAGTCTCTTCGTTGGCATGGCGGTTTTTGTCGGGATGTTTCTTATCGGCGTCAAGTACCCGATTTTGCTTGGTGTCATCGCGGGAATCCTCGAAATCGTCCCCCTCATCGGCCCGATCATTACGGGGCTCATCGCGTTCGTCGTTGCAGCCTCGTATTCCGTGAGTTTGGCGATCTATGCGGTCATCTTCTTCGTCGTCATTCAGCAGGTAGAAAACCACATTTTGATACCAATCTTGGTTGGCAAGAGCATGCGGGTGCACCCGGTAATCGTTCTCGTTTCGGTCCTCGCGGGAGGCGAGATTGCTGGATTCACGGGCATCATTCTTTCGGTGCCAGTGGCGGTTCTCGTTCAGGAAATCTTTGACTACTTGGCGGAGAAAAAATCGAAGCGCCTGGAACTCGATTTTGAATAGATTTTGAAGAGGATGGAAAAGAAAAATTTTTATATCACGACCACTTTGCCGTATGTGAATGCGTCGCCGCACATCGGCTTTGCTCTGGAGATCGTTCAAGCGGACGCCATTGCGCGCTATCACAGGGATTTTTTGGGCGAGCGTGTCATTTTCAATACCGGTACGGATGAGCATGGGCAAAAAATATACCGGAATGCCGGAGAAGCGGGGAAAGAGGTGAAGGTATACGTCGACGAAAAAGCAGCCGAGTTCGACAAGCTCCGCTCGGCGCTCAACTTGAGTTACACGAACTTCGTCCGCACGACGGATATGCATCACATAAGTGCGGTCGAGGAGTTCTGGGGGCGATGTGATGCAAAGGGTGATATTTACAAAAAAAATTATCAAATTAAATACTGCGTCGGCTGCGAGTTGGAAAAGACGGAGTCAGAACTCATAGACGGCACGTGTCCGATCCATCCCAATCTAAAAATCGAGGTCATTGAAGAAGAAAATTATTTCTTCCGTTTTTCAAAGTATCAAAAGCCACTTCTCGATCTTTATGAAAAATATCACGATTTCGTTCTGCCTTCCCACCGCCTTACGGAAATAAAGAATTTCGTGTCTGCGGGGCTCCAAGATTTCAGCGTCTCACGGCTCAAGTTGAAAATGCCGTGGGGTGTGCCGGTGCCGGGGGACGACGATCACGTGATGTACGTTTGGTTCGACGCTCTGGTGAATTATGTTTCGACGCTCGGCTGGCCGGAGGACCAAGAAAACTTCGAACGTTTTTGGGGAACAAACGAGCATCCGAATGCTTTGCAAGTCGCCGGCAAGGACAATCTCCGCCAACAATCGGCCATGTGGCAAGCGATGCTTATGTCGGCCGGCCTCCCGACATCACGGCAGATACTGATTCATGGATTTGTGAACTCGAACGGCCAAAAAATGTCGAAGAGTTTGGGGAACGTCGTTGACCCGTTTGAGGTCGTCGAAAAATACGGCACGGATGCGCTCCGTTTTTGGCTTCTCCACGATTTGGTTCCCTTTGAGGACGGCGATTTTACGTGGGACAAGTTCGATAAAAGTTACCACGCGAATTTAGCAAATGGTCTCGGCAACTTTGCAGCGCGCGTTCTCGCGCTTGGCGAAGGACTCCACGAAATGAAAAACCGCGAAATTTCAAAAGATGTTGCGGAAAAGATCGAAGAGACGAAGAAAAAAATGGCGGCGGCCCTTGATGGGTTCAAATTTCATGAAGCGCTCAGTGCCATTTGGAACCTCATCGGTTTCGGGGATGGGTATGTAAACGAAAAAAAGCCGTGGGCCGCTTCCGATCGCGAAGAAAAGGAAAAAGCGGTTTTCGACATGGTTGCTATTTTGGACAATGTCGCTGTTATGATTGAGTCGTTCCTGCCTGGTACCGCGGAAAAGATCACGAAGAGCATCATTTGGGAGGGCGGCAGCGTAAAAACAAAAAGAGGCGAGCTGTTGTTTACTCGCCTCCGCTAAATCCGACGTCGGACGATCACTCTCATGACATCCTGAAAGCTGGCCGTTTTGAAATCTGGTCGGGCCCGGCTGATCTTCCATTTTGATTCGTATCCACCAAGAAAGCCCAATGTTGCAACACCGGCGTTCTTGCCGTCCCGTATTCCGCTTGCCGTGTCGTCCATAAATAGGACATCCTGCGGTGAAACGCGGCATTTCCGCACGATGGCAAAGAGGGACTCGCTCTTATTGCCGGAAGAAATGGCTTCGGTAACGAAGAGCCCCAGTTCGAATTTCTTGATGGCATTCTTGATCACGCCGTCGATATTATGACTTAAAATGAAGAAGGGGATATTGAGCCCCCGGCAAAGTGCAAGCGCAGTTCGTGCGCCGGGGTGTATGGTGTATTCCTGCCAATGCTCGCGAACGTAGGAAAAAGTCATTTTATCTATGGCTTCGGGGGTAACCGAGCGGCTAAGGCCGTGCCGGTAGAAGAAACCGGGTATATTCCCCGTTATTTCTCTGCGGAAGGCTTGGAAGCTCGGGGGTTGAACACCGAAGGTTTTGAAGATGCTTACCGACGATCGGTAATAAAAGCCGGCGGAATCCACGAGGGTGCCGTCGAGGTCGGAGATGACTATCTTGAACATGATGATTCCTTATATTGTGAAAGAAACTGGTTCCTATAGTAGAATTATTTCGTTTATAATTCAATACATGAACAAATTTTTCGATGCTCATACCCACGCTCACTTTGCGGCATTCAAAGAAGACTATCGCGATGCGATCCGTCGGGCCCTCGCCGCGGGTGTCGGCTTGGTGAACGTGGGGACGCAGAAGGATACCTCGCGCCGGGCCGTCGAGGTAGCGCATGAATTTGAAAACGAGCCGGTGTATGCGGCGATCGGCCTTCATCCGATCCATACGTCGAAGTCGCATCATGATGAGAACGAGCTCGGCGGAGGTGATTCGGCGAAAGCGTTTACGAGCCGTGGTGAGGAATTCGAATACGAATATTACAAAAAGCTGGCGCTCGACCCGAAAACGGTCGCGATCGGCGAATGTGGATTGGATTATTTTCATATGGAAGGTGATGTCGGTAAACTGAAGCGGCGGCAAAAGGAGGCGCTCCTCGGGCAAATCAAACTTGCGCATGACGTTGAGAAGCCCTTGATGATCCATTGCCGCGATGCTTTCGATGATCTGATCGAGATGCTGACTACTAACCACCAAATACTGAATACCATTCCTGGCATCATCCATTTTTTTACCGGTACCAAAGACGATGCGAAGAAACTTTTGGATTTAGGATTCAGATTCACCTTCGGCGGTACGGTGACCTATCCGCCGAAGGCTGGCATGCCCGATTATGCAGCACTTGTGAGGTTTCTCCCCCTTGACCGAATACTCTCGGAAACCGATGCGCCGTACGTCGCCCCCGTCCCGTACCGCGGCAAGCGGAATGAACCGGCATACGTCGTGGAAACCGTGAAAAAGCTCGCGGAAATCAAGGGAATTCCCGCCGACGAAATGGCGGAAGCGACGGTTGCAAACGCGGCGAGGATTTTCCATATATAATAATCACCATGCAAGCAGTCATACTAGCAGCCGGCCTCGGCACGAGGATGCGCGAGCTCACGAAGGGGACGCCGAAGCCGCTCCTCAAAATCGGTGACAAGACGCTCTTGGAATATAAACTGAATAATCTTCCCGACGAGATTGATGAAGTGATCATGGTTATTGGTTATCTCGGCGATCAGATCAAATCGACCTTCGACGGAACGTACGCCGGCAAAAAAATAACCTATGTCGAGCAGAAGGATCTCAGGGGAACTGGTCATGCACTTGAACTGTGCCGGCCGGTGTTGAAGGGACGATTCCTCGTTCTCATGGGAGACGATTTGTACGCCAAGGAAGATCTTGAAGAACTCGTACGCTATCCGCTTTCGATTCTCGCGGCCGAGCTCCAGCGATTTTCGCCGGGCGAGCATCGGGCGGAGATCAAAACGGATGCATCGGGGAATGTTCTCGACATCGATGAACAGGCGGAAGCACGGAGGGGAATGCTCGAGAACGCCGCCGCCTACGTCCTCGACATGAGTTATTTCGATTATCCCATGCGCCCCGCGGGGCCGGATTCGAAAGAGTTCGGCTTGCCGCAGACCATGGCGCAAATGGTGCGGGACGGAAAGAGCGTCAAGATTGTGAAGGCTTCGTGGTGGAAGAAAGTGAGCGCGCCGGAAGATCTCACGTTCTAGCTCGCCGAGTGCCTCCTCTCAGGCTGTCTCCGGGGCGACGCCCAAGTCTTAGCCTTCGCGGAGGTGCTCGGTTCGCTACCCCTATTGGTCTTTCTTGGAATGTTCTTTTCGTTTAGAATAGTTGGATAATGGCGAAGTACGATTTCAAAAAGATAGAGAAAAAGTGGCAGAAAGAATGGGAAAAACAAGACATCGGGAAAGCCGTCGATTTTTCCAAGAAGAAAAAGTGGTATTCGCTCATCGAATTCCCGTACCCGTCCGGCCAGGGGCTCCACATCGGCCATATCCGGAGCCTTACGGCCATGGATATCGTATCTCGCAAGCGGCGGATGGAAGGGTATAACGTGCTCTATCCGATCGGATGGGACGCGTTTGGGCTCCCGACGGAGAACTATGCCATCAAAACGGGCGTCGATCCGCGTGTCGCGACGAAGAAGAATACCGAAAACTTCCGTAAGCAGCTCAAGGGTTTGGGATTTTCGTTCGATTGGAGCCGCGAAGTGAACACGACTGATCCGAAATACTATAAATGGACACAGTGGCTCTTCCTTCAATTTTTCAAAAAAGGTTTGGCGTATAAAGCGGAGATTGATATCAACTGGTGCCCGAATGACAAAGTTGGTCTCGCGAACGAAGAAGTGATTGCGGGAAAATGCGAGCGGTGCGGCGCGGAAGTCGAAAAGCGGAAGAAGGCGCAGTGGATGCTCAAAATTACCGCATACGCCGACAAGCTCCTGAAGGGTTTGGAGAAGGTGGATTATCTGGACGAAATCAAAGCACAGCAGGTGAACTGGATCGGACGATCGGAGGGGGCGGAACTGGAATTTCGAATTTCGAATTCTGAATTTCGAATTAAGGTATTTACAACCAGACCCGACACATTATTTGGCGCAACGTATATGGTCCTCGCGCCGGAACATGAGCTCGTGGAGAAATTGAAGGATAAGATCTCGAACTTCAATGAGGTTGAGGCGTATGTAAAAACAGCACGGAAAGAAACGGAGGAAGAACGGACGGCGGAGGATCGGGAAAAAACTGGTGTGGAGCTCAAGGGCGTGAAAGCAGTGAATCCGGCGACCGGCGAAGAAATTCCCGTGTGGATTGCGGACTACGTCCTTGCCGAGTACGGCACGGGAGCGATTATGGCGGTTCCCGCGCACGATGCGCGCGACTTCTCGTTCGCGAAGAAATTTAATCTGCCGATCATCCACGTTGTTTCGGGAGGAACGCCGGGCGAACTTTGGGAAGGAAAGGGAAACCTCGTGAATTCCAGGAAGTTTGACGGGATGGATTCAGAGCGGGCGAAAGCGGAGATCACAAAATTTGTCGGCGGAAAGAAGACGGTGAACTACCACCTGCGCGACTGGGTCTTTTCGCGCCAAAGGTATTGGGGCGAGCCGATTCCGATCATTCACTGCGAAAAATGCGGCTATGTCCCCGTGCCGGAAAAAGATCTGCCGGTTGTCCTCCCGCCCGTCAAGAATTATAAGCCGCGCGACGACGGCGAGTCGCCTTTGGCTTCCGTCGTGAGTTTCGTGAACGTCAAATGCCCGAAGTGCAAAGGGGTCGCGAAGCGCGAAACGGACACGATGCCGAATTGGGCCGGATCGAGCTGGTACTTCTTGCGGTATGCCGATCCGAAGAATGCGAAAGAGTTCGCCTCGATGAAAAAATTGAAGTACTGGATGCCGATCGATTGGTACAACGGCGGCATGGAGCACGTGACGCTCCATTTGCTCTATTCGCGGTTTTGGAACATCTTTCTCCACGATCAAGGATTGGTTCCGACAAGCGAACCGTACCGGAAACGGACGGCGCAAGGAATGATCCTCGGAGAGAGGGGTGTCAAGATGTCGAAGTCGCGCGGCAACGCCGTGAATCCCGATACCATCGTCAGGGCATACGGCGCCGATGTTGCGCGGGTCTATGAAATGTTCATGGGTCCTTTCGATCGGGCGATTGCCTGGGATGCAAAGGGGATCGAAGGAGTAAAACGGTTCTTGCGGCGCACGTGGGACACCGCGCACGAAAAGGAGATCGGAAAAACGAAGAACGAAAAGCTCGAGCGCCTTCTTGCAGCGACGGTGAAAAAAGTCGGGGAAGACATTGAAAAAATGGCGTTCCATACAGCCATAAGCTCCATGATGATCTTTATGAATGCCGCAAGCGACGAAGTGATCATTCCGGCGGGCGTCTGGAGCGATTTTTTGAAAATTCTCGCGCCGTTCGCACCGCACCTCGCGGATGAATTGTGGTATCTTCTGAAGAACAAGAAGTCGGTGCACTTCGAATCGTGGCCATCGTACGATCCGTCGCTCTTGAAAGAAGAGGTGGTTGAGGTTGTCGCCCAGGTGAACGGCAAGCGGCGGGGGAGCATTATAGTCCCCCCCAACGCGGAAGAAGGAGCGGTGAAGGAAGCAGCGATGAAACTTGAGACCGTTTCTGCCGCCCTCGGAAGCGCCAAAATCAAAAAAGTGGTATATGTGAAAGGGAGAATTATCAACCTCGTCATCTAATCTATGGGGAAATACATCTTTCTCATCATCGTTCTCATCGTGATTGCGGTCGCCATTGTGAATGTGGTGACGCAGCTCAAGGGTTCGATAAAATTCGAAAACGTCAGTTCGCTTTTGAAGTTGAATTATCAGGCCCCGTCGGCCGCAAACAACGGAACACCGTCGGTGTCCATCGGAACGAGCACGGTAAAAAACGGGGGCGCGATGAGCGGAGGATTATCCTCGCCATCGCATCCCGTAGCGACTGCACCTGCAAAGCCGACGGTTACGCCTCCGCCGGGATTTACGGCAGCAGACCTCTCCCCCTTCTACGGCGATGTGAGGATAACATCACTTTATACGTACGTTTGGTATAACAGCCATCTTTCACTTTCGGCATACGGTTCGGCGTCGCCGATCGACGTGAGTGGTTGGACCGTCAAATCAAATGAAGGTTCAATGCAAATTCCGCAGGCGGTCAACGATTACAATCCGTCTGGCTTAAGTCCGTCGACGGATATTGTACTTCCGGCCGGCGGACGTTTGGATATTTATAATACAACAAGTCCGATCGCGAAGAATTTGCGCATCAATAAGTGCATGGGGTACCTCAACAACACGTATGCATTTTCACCGCAGCTCCAGTGCAGTTACATTCCTCTGTACAATCGTTCGGACATTTCGACCCTATCGGGCAACTGCCAAAGCTACATCCTTTCATTGGGGTCGTGCAAATCGCCGAGCGCTTCATCGCTCAATTCATTTTCCAGCGAACCTGCGTGCGTCCAGTTCCTCAATCGGTTCAATTATGCATCGTGCTACGACAAGAACGTCAATACCACCGGATTTTTGACGAACCAGTGGATCGCTTGGATTCCCGGCATGTGGTTGTTCAACTCAAAACACGACCGGGTTCTCTTGCTCGATCAAAACGGGCTCTTGGTGAATGAATATACGTACTAGCCGGCTATTTTCGTTCGGCGAGGATAACACTTGTCTCAAATGTTTTGCCGTTCCTCACTACTTTCAATTTGATTTCATCGCCGACGTTCGAGTTTTCCAAAAGCTCTTGGATTGAGCCACCCATAATCGGCTTACCGTTCCACTCCGTGATGATGTCCTTCTCCTTGATGCCCGCTTTCGCGGCAGGGCTTCCGACGATGACGGCGTCGTCCAGCGGATGTTCTTTTGTTACATATGCGCCGTGGGTTAAGGTGGTGTGCATCGATCGGGAAAGCACGTTATCCAACGTCACATACCGGATGCCGAGGAGCGGCCGGCGGATCCTCCCGAATTTTTTGAGATCGTGAATATCGCGTTTCGCTGTGTTCACGGGGATCGCGAAATTGATATTTTGCGCTCCGGCGACGACGGCTGCGTTGATACCAATGACGCGACCCGACATGTCAACCAAGGGACCTCCGGAATTCCCGGGGTTGATGGCGGCATCGGTTTGGATGAGTCCCCGGAGTTCTTGAACCGGTTTTTCGGGATCGGGTTTCGCTTTTACAGAACGCGAGAGGCCGGAAATGATTCCGAGGGAAACCGTATTTTTAAAAATACCAAGCGCGTTTCCGATGGCGAGGACCGTTTGGCCCAAGTCGAGGCTCGAAGAATCGCCGAGCTTCAAAAAGGGGAACGTTCTCCCTTCGCTGTCCTTTGTTTTTAGTATGGCAATATCGTTGATCGGATCGCGCGCCAAAAGTTCCGCATCGAATGTCCGTTCATCATCGGTTGTGATCTTGTAGCGTACATTCGATTCGGCGATGACATGCTTATTTGTGAGAACGATGCCGCTTTTGTCAACGAAGAATCCCGAACCGCCGCCGATTTCAACCGTACCTTCGGGTGATATTTTATCTTCCGGGATTTTTATGGCTTTTCCCCGCCCCCCTTCTCTTTGAAGTTCTGCTTTTAAGTCATCGACGTTCTTTGAGAGGACGATCGAAACGACTGCTGGCATGGTTTTTTTGATGATTCGTACAGTTTTGAGGTCACTCATGGGATTTCATTTATTATAGCAGGCATAAAAATAATCACCCCTCGCTCATGAGGGGTGATTATAAGAGCAATTTATCTTCTTTTTTTGCCGCTCTTTTTGGCCTTTTTTGAAGACTTCTTCGCCGTCTTCTTTGCCTTCTTTTTTGCTGCCATTGTTTTTTTGTTTTTCGTTTTACGAAATTTACCGTTGGACTGTCGACTCCTCAATCGCAGTAAATTCCTCTTCTTCTTTAATTATAGAGTTTTTTGTGGAGAAAATCTGTGGATAACTTTTGTGCGGCGCATTTTTCCGAATGCTTGCTCGTTCAAAAATATTTCGAGCGCAAAAAATTCTCCTCGTTCGCCCGCTCCTCGCCGCCCGATTTGCCATTCGGCGGGAGAGCCTGGCTCGGCGGCGCGGCGATCGTGGGAATTTTAAGAGCACTCCCAATAAAATTCACTCGCAGGTATTCGGGAAGATGCTTATGGGATTGATAGGGGGTCTACGCTTCGCCGAAGAGACGGTAGTGATAAACAATCTCAAGGTACGCAAATGCGCAGAGGAAAAATGCGAGGAGGCCGACGCCGATTGCGGCCTTCGATCCGATCTTCGGCGCGAGAATCGCGACGAGAACCATATAAGGGACCCAGGAAACGATAGTGCCGATAAGTACGAACCATGCATGTTGCCCTACGGCCGCGCCACCCCTCGATTCGCCGATGAAAAAATAGGCGACGAGAGTGAAGACGGGGATCAGCGTCGCAAATCCAGAAAGGAGGCGCTCGCCGTTCTCTTCAAGCGCGACGATGAGAGTTGTGAATAGACCGCCCGTCAGGAAATAAATCCCGTAACTTTTTATGAAATGCCACATATGGTCATTGTATTGCATGATGGTACAATGAATCAACGTTATGGAAATATTCCGTCGCCCCGTGCCACTGTGGGCAGCCATTATAACCCTCGTCATCGTTGCGGGGATTTTATTCGGCGCGTTCGCGTTCTACCGCGAGATTGTCTACAACTACGAGATTAATCTTCCGGCAGGAACACCCGGCGGCATTGTGTTTCAGTACGGCGCCTGGCCGGCGCTCCAAAACGCAAATTTCTATGAGCAAGTGCTCGCAAGCTTGACGTCGCAAAAAGCGACATTCATTTACGTTAATCTCTCGACGATGCGGCTGCAATTTTTCAAGAAAGGAGCCGTTGCGGAAGATGTCTCGGTCCTTTCAAAGGGAAAGCCGGGGTCGTGGTGGGAGACGCCGACGGGACTTTACAAAGTCGAATCAAAAATCCCGAGTGACTACTCGAGTATCGCGCACGTGTATAGTCCGTGGGCGCTGGACTTTCAGGGAAACTTTTTGATCCACGGCTGGCCGTACTATCCGGACGGCACGCCGGTCGGTTCCACATACTCCGGCGGATGCATCCGGCTTTCGACTTCCGATGCAAAAGCGTTGTACGACTCGGTTCCCGTCGGCACGCCGGTTCTGGTCGTGAGTGATGATTTCACGAGCGACAGTTTTCAAGAATCGGTGCAGGAGCCGACGATCGGTGCGCGGAGCTATCTCGCCGCGGATCTCGAAAGCAATTTCGTGATGGCGGAGAAAAATCCTGACGAAGTCCTTCCTGTCGCATCACTTACGAAACTCATGACAGCGCTTGTCGCGGTGGAATATGTAAACATTGAACGAACCATCACGATAACGCCCCAAATGATTGTCCCGACATCCATTCCGCGGCTGAAAGCCGGAGAAACACTTTCTCTGTATGATCTTTTGCAACCGCTCCTCAAGGAGTCGTCGAATGAGGCGGCTGTCGCCATATCGTATTTCCTCGGACCGAAGTATTTTGTAAGTTTGATGAATAAAACCGCCCAATCAATCGGGATGGCGGAGACGCACTTCGTGGACGCATCGGGGAGCGACTGGGGCGACGTTTCGACGGCGCATGACCTCTATCTCTTCGCGCGCTACCTCTATAACAACCGGAGCTTCATTTTGAAGATGACGACAGATAATAACGATCCGAATGCGTATGGGCCGAGCGTTTTTATGCATCTCCAAAATTTCAACGTTTTTGCCGGCAACCCGGATTTTGTGGGCGGGAAAGTTGGTCAGAACGGTGCGGCGAGCGGGACCATCATGTCAATATTCAACGGAGAATTCCCGATCCTCGATGCGACATCGGCAACGTCGTCGGAAATATCAATTTCGCCGGCAACCTCGACGACAACATCCACCACCCCAACTCAAGAGCGGCCGTACGTTATGATTATTTTAGGATCGAATGACTATGCGAAAGACGCGCGAGATTTGCTCTCATGGATCAAGGCGACGTATCAGTAAGAAAGTTTCAGGTTCAAATCCTGTGCCGGATATAGAAACAGCGCATCGTTTTGGATGCGCTATTTCCCAACTGGCGGAGGGTACAGGATTCGAACCTGTGAGGGGATCTCTCCCCAAGCGCATTTCGAGTGCGCCGCACTAGACCACTATGCGAACCCTCCAAACGTCCCCGGTGCCCTCAGCAGGAATCGAACCCACATCTTATCCTTAGGACGGATCTGCTCTATCCATTGAGCTATGAGGGCGCTCCTCTGATCGGTCTCAGATAAGTATTGCCGAAAATTGGTCGTTTTTTCAAGGGTGAGGTATGATGGTCCCATGGCCATCAAGCGGGAAATGCCGGAGCGGGAGGGGCTGAAGATCTCCCAGGAAACCGAAGAAAAGGTGAAGCGAATTATCGCCCGGCTGCGGGATGAAGGATTTGAATTCGATTTCGACGAAACGCCGGACACTTACATCGTCACGACGAAGGACGAGAATGGAAGGGAAAAGAGCACTCACCTCATGAAGCTGGGTAGCACATTGCCGTCCGGAAATTCTTCGTATGACATTGAAGGATTCATTGAGGCCTGCTTGCGGTATCCCGACGATGATATTAATATAGCTGTTAGGAAATTGAAGGAAGAAAGGGAATAAGTCGCACCCTTAGCTTAGTGGTAAAGCGTTACATTGACATTGTAAAGACCGTAGGTTCGATCCCTACAGGGTGCACCAGAGGGGCTTATAGTAAAATGGTATTACGCCTCCATGGCATGGAGGAGGTCGGGGTTCGATTCCCCGTAGGTCCACAAATATAAACACCCATCTTTACGATGGGTGTTTATATTTTACGGCTAAGAGGGGAATCGAACCGGAGAGGGGTAGGGAGAACATCTGGTCTCCCTTGGCGGAAATACTAAAACCGAGGGGTGTTAGGGAGCGAGTTGTTGTCCGCCAGCCGGCGGAAGCGACGAGCGACGTTCGCTTCCCCCCCAGCCCACCTGTGTACTTTCACAGGAAAGTGCTGGATATGCTTGATGAAGAGAGACTCGCAATTCGATTTATCCCGATTATCCACGGCTCCTTGACTTCGCCGCAGCGGCGGGTATTATAATAACATCCACATGAAAGAGCACCTCTTTGGGTCCCGTCCCTAAGCGGTGCTTTTTCTTTTACCGAGCTTCTTCTTGAGATTGTCCATATAGATGATCTTTTCCTTGGCTGATTTCTTGAGAAGTGTCGAGCAGGTTTTTACATACGGGCTCATCACGAGTTTCAGTTTACCGTTCTGGTGCAGGTGCCGCACCAGGGAATAGAAATCCCCGTCGCTTGATATGATGACTGCCTTATCATACTTCCCGTAGTCCAGCATAGCTTGGAGGACCAAATCGGCATCTACGTTGCCCTTTACGCCGCCGTCACTGTTCGGAAGGACCGGCTTGAATTTGAGAACAAATCCAGCTTTCTGGAGATCGTCATAGATATCGTTATGTTCCGGCATGAAGCCGATGAAGAGATAAGCGGTCGTAACGGCGTATTTCTCTTTGAGATATTTTCTGAACCTTCCCCAATCAAGATTCCAGCCCAAGCTCTTAATGCCTTGATAGACATTCTGGCTGTCGATGAAAGCGTAGTTATTTTCCTCTTTCCCCATGCCATAAGGATACCATGAGGGGGGAGTTGGGTCGATTTGCTCAACCGGTCATTTTTGATCTTCTTCCAGATAGAGGTTCCAACAAACACCACTCGCATACCCAACGGTAGAACCACTTGTGGCAAGCTACAGATAGGTTGTTTTGTGTCTAGTGGTTGAACTGCTTGAATGTGAAAACGTGTGCGGCTTTAGCGGGAGAATCTTCCGAAAGGAGGAGGAGTTCTGAATTGCCGAAGTGGAACATGGTAAGGACTGATTGCCAATCCAAGTGGTAGTAGGCGGCATAGATCATTTTCCCCATGTCGCCGTGGCCGACGAGGAGAATGTTCCCGTCTTGATGTCGGCGCCGCACCTCTCCGATTACTTTCTTTCCTCGCTCGACAAGATCGGGAAACGTTTCCGCTCCCTCGGGCGAAAGGAAATAGGTGATAATGTCGGCTTGGATGACATCCGGCGCGCAGAGCGCCGTGATGTCTTTTGTGAGTTTCCCCGTCATAATGCCGAAATCCCGTTCGATGAGGTTTGGCATAATGACGGGCGGCGCGATGCCGAGCGCGTCGGTTACGGTTCTGGCAGTTACTTCCGCCCGTTGGAGCGGCGAGGTGTATACCGCATCGAACGTGAGGTGGGCATCCTTGATCTCTCGCGCAAGCGTGCGGGCTTGTTCCCTGCCAAGGTCGGTTAAGGGTTCGTCTCTCCGGCCGTTCAAAATGCCCGCGGCATTATCTGTGTCCTGCCCGTGACGCGCGAGGTAGATTTTCAGCATACCTCAATTATTCATCTTTATTTGGTATAATCAATCTATGGAAGAAAACAAACATATCGTCGCAGCTTCGGGGTGGTCGTGGGGAGCGTTCCTCTTCAGTGCGCCCTTTTTGGTCGGTATTAAGAAATACAAGATGCTCTGGTGGTATCTCCTCGCGCTTGTTCCGTTCGTGAACATCGCGTTCTGGATTGTCTTCATGGTGTATCTCGGCGTGAAAGGCCACGATCTTGCGGCAAAGAGCCCGCAGTTCAGCCATCAAGCCGAATATGACGGCTTCTTCAAGGTGTTCGACCATGCCGGAAAAATCCTTGTGGTGGTTGTGGTGATCATTCTCCTTGTCTTCGCTATCTTGAGCGTTGCGGGTATCGCCGGAAGTTTCTTCGGCTTCGGCGCCTGGAGCAGGTTCCATCGGCCCTACTAAAAATTCCTTGATATAAGCTCTGTGCTGGTTTATGATTCCCAGCACTGGGAGGCGTGCGCGAGCGGTTGAAACGGACGGTCTTGAAAACCGTTATGCCCGCAAGGGCATCGAAGGTTCGAATCCTTCCGCCTCCGCAAACAGGAGAATCGCCATGAAAAAAGAAAAGGATTTTTATCAAGTATCGCTGAAGCTTTTACTGAAAAACAGCGAGGGCAAGATACTCGCTTTGAAGGCCGTTCATAATGGCAGCTATGCCGGTTTCTATGACCTGCCGGGCGGCCGGATCGATACAGATGAATTTAAAACCGATTTTTCAAACATCATCGCGAGAGAAGTAGTCGAAGAAATTGGGAATGTCGAGTTCCAAATCCAGCAGAACCCGGTCGCCGTGGGCAGGCATTTGATCCCGGCTTCGATGACCAGCTCGGGGAAAGACATCCATGTGCTGTATCTTTTCTTTGAGGCCCACTATGGCGGCGGAGAATTGAAGATCAGCAGCGAGCACGCCGGCTATCAATGGTTGGACTTGGCGAAAATTGATCCGGCTGAATATTTCACATCCGGCATTCTGGAAGGGATCCGGATGTATATCGGAAAATGATCTTCCCGCCACGGAAGACCGTGACGGTAAGATCTCTCCCCAGCGGTGCGCCCTCCTTCGCAAAAGCTCCGGAAGGCAAGAAAGCGGAATTGAGGGCGGTGAGGTAGATTAACTCCGACAACAAGTTCTAATCTTCCTATAGTAAATGAAACGGTTATGGAATGGACTAAATTAAAATATACAAAAAATCAGATAAATAAAGCGGGGAAAATTCTCGTCGCAGTAAATAATTCTCAGTCATCGTATGGGCAAGCAATGGACGTTTTGAGTAATTGGAGATCTTCGCATAGTTTTCCACTCCACATATTTGCCGTGAGGCTTAAGCACGTATCCAAACAAGTTGATTCAAGTGCCCTTGTCGTGCGTCGTCTTAAACGCATCTCGTCTATTATTAAAAAACTTAGACGTGGACAAACCAGTACAATGAAGATGTCTCAAATGCAAGATGTTGGCGGATGCAGAGCAGTTTTGCAAAGTGTTGGTGATGTAAAGAATCTTGTTGAAAAATATAAAAAAAGCAGGATTAAACACGGATTGGCAAAAATAAATGACCATATTCAAAGTCCTAAGAGAGATGGTTACAGAAGCGTCCACTTAGTTTATAAATACTTCAGCGATAAAAATGAGAATTATAATGGTTTATTAATTGAGATACAAATAAGGACAAAGTTGCAGCATTATTGGGCGACTGCAGTGGAAACAGTGGATCATTTTACTAGGCAGGCAATAAAATCGAATGAAGGGCAGAAAGACTGGATGGATTTTTTTAAGTTAGTTAGTTCTGCATTTGCGAATATGGAAGAAACGCCTATAGTCCCAGAAACTCCTATAAATAAACAAGAATTGCGAGAGCAGATACGGGTACTGGCAAGAAAATTAAAGGTTGTAAAAAAGATGAACGAATGGACAAAGATTCATAGGGTTATTGAGGATTTCGAAAAAGAGAAGGGTGCTAAGTATGATTTTTATCTTTTAAATCTGGATCTAACAACAAGAGAGTTAAGTATTACGGCGTATAAGAAATCACAAGAAGAACTGGCAAATTCTGAGTATTCAAAGTATGAAGAAAGAATGATAAAAAACAAAGAGGATAGAGATATTGTTCTCGTTTCTGCGGAGACAACAAGAGAATTGCATAGGGCTTATCCAAATTATTTTTTGGACACGAGAGAATTTGTGAAGGTTTTGAATAGATATTTCCAAGAAAACGCACCTCAAGTTTAATTGCAGTTTTTTTTCTGACCAATTTTTATACAGGCAAGGCTCCATATAAATCCGTGCCGCGATTTGAACTCAGCGTACCATCTCTGGTACGCTGTCTTCATATATATGAAGCGAGACACTGAACCGAATTTGGGGTTTTGGAAAAAACTCAAGAAACCGATTATGGCGATCGCACCCATGGCGAACGTGACGGACGCGGCATTCCGGCAGATGTTCGCGGACTTGGGCAGACCGGATGTTTTCTGGACTGAATTCGTTTCATCCGAGGGACTCCTCTCGAAGGGCCGCGAAAAACTTCTGCCCGACCTCTGGTACGACAAGCGGGAACATCCGATTGTTGCGCAGATCTTCGGCGGCAAGCCGGAACTATTCGCGCGCATAAGTCCCTTGATCCGGGAGCTCGGGTTCGACGGCTTGGACATCAACATGGGATGCCCTGACGCGGGCGTTGAAAAATCCGGCGGGGGAGCCGCACTCATGAAAGATCCCGCGCTCGCGAAAGAAATCATCCGGGCCGCGAAGCGCAGCGTTCCCGATCTGCCGATCTCGGTCAAAACCCGGATCGGATACAGAAAGAACGAGATTGAAACGTGGGTGCCGGCGCTCCTCGAAGAGGGAATTGCGGCTTTGACCATGCACTTCCGGACGCGGAGCGAAATGTCGAAAGTCCCGGCGCACTGGGACCTCGCGCCGAAGCTGGTCGAGATGCGGGACCGGATCGCGCCCAAGACGCTCCTCTTGGGGAACGGCGACGTTGCATCGCTCGACGAAGCGAAACGGCGCGCGAAAGAAACCGGCCTCGACGGCGTCATGGTGGGGCGCGGCGTTTTCGGGAATCCGTGGTTTTTCTCGGGCCGCGTGCCCGATCTTCGGGAGAAGCTTGAAGGATTAGTGCGGCATACGGAGCTTTTCGAAAAACTGTATAAGAGCAACACGGAAAACCGCATCAAGAATTTCGAAGTCATGAAGAAGCACTTCAAGGCATACGTTTCCGGCTTCGACGACGCGAAAGAATTGCGCGTGAAGCTCATGGAAGCGGAAGATGCCGCCGGCGTCCGCCGGGTTATTGAAGGATTTTTAGAAAATCTTTCTTGAATGCCCTCCCGTCTATTTTGGTCGCCACCAATACATTGGGGTTCTTGTGAGCCCATGTCCGTCGTTCCACGACGGTCATTCCTCTCGTGATCTCGCCATCCGTTTCTATCTTAATATCCATGGATTGGAGTTTGTATGCTGAGGGATTGATGAGGTAATAGGCTGCGAGGGGATCGTACATCAATGCGCCCTTCACTTTCTCGTTGACCGACAGTCCGTACATGTATTTGTCCATCATCTTTAAGACGGATTCCGAGAGTGGAGTTTTTCTCAATTTCTCAAAGTCGGTCCTTTGTAAGACGATATCGTTGCAAACGTCGAGGGGTATCAACACCTTTTTTACTGCCGCCCTGCATACAATATCCGCGGCTTCCGGGTCGACGAAGATATTGAATTCGGCGACCCTGTTTTTGTTGCCGGGAACGTCAATTGCCCCGCCCATAATCACCAGTCGTTTGATGAGCGAGGGGAGTTTCGGATCTCGGATGAAAGCTTTTGCTAAGTTGGTTTCCGGACCAATGGCGACAATCGAAACCTTCCCGGGATTTTCCCGGATGATCGATGCGATCTTCTCCACGGCATCACCCGTCAATTTCTCACGCTTTTTGATCTCGGCGCCATCGAGACCACTCTTGCCGTGAACAACGGCCTGTACCAATTTTCGCTTGAGCGGTCCCGAAGAACCCGAGTAGAGAGGAGTAGGAGTATCTAAAAGATCGAGTATGTACCGGGCATTATTGGTCACGTTCTGGATTGTACTGTTCCCGGCGACCGTGGTGATGGTCTTAATATCCGCCACGCCGGATTTTTCGAGAAGCATGATGGCGAGGGCATCGTCATGCCCCGGATCGGTATCGATGATGACCGGCATCCTATTTTTCGTTTTGTTCATGTGTTTCTAGATATTTTAGCAGTTCCTCGACTGATGGTATGTAAGGGAATTCGCTTGTGCCGTTTCCGCCCACATGGAGAACATTCATTCCGCACTGCCGTGCAGGGAGGATATCCGTATTGATGGAATCTCCGACCATGAGAATCTCCTCCGGCTTCAGTTTCTTTTTGGCTATGATTTTCTTGAAGATTTGTTCCTCGCCTCCTTTCGGCATTATTCCGCCCCTTGTCCAGCCTATAAAGAGGGAGAAAATACTTTCGTCTATGCCGGCACAAGACAAAATCCTCGCCGCTTGTTCGATTGGACCGTCGGTTATAGCTCCCAGTTCGTACCCCGACTCCTTCAGGAAGCGGAGGAGAAATTGAACCTGCGGCATTTCGCCTATGAATGCACGAGGGTCCAAGCTGCATATTGACTCGTACCATTCCGACAAGCCGACGCCATAGGTTTCGAATGATTTTTCTCCGCGCCCGTTAAAAATCTTCCTGTGTTTGTCGGCTATCCGTTTCGCTTCGGGAACGGAAATGCCGAGGCAGGAAGCGAGAGTTTTCTCGAGGAGCGGTGGGTATTGCCGATAATACCGGGAAGCGGATTCGCCGTATATGAGGGTATTGTCTATATCAAAAAGTATAAGTTTTATTTTCATGGAAGAAAAAATTACAAAAACACCCTGCTTAGCGAGAGGGTGTTCAATAATGGAAATCGTTTATCGAGAACAAGTGCATCGCGCACCCCTTCGCCAGAAAAGGTGATTGCGGTGCCAGGAACTTATCATTATCATCAGTTTCATTGATTCAACTATTATACATGACCGGAATGTTGTCAAATCCGGCGTCCGGAGAGGTCAGCGCGAAAATTGAATTTGGCACACCTTTAGAGTATTCTGGACTTCATATATATGAAGAAGAAATTCAGGCCGAGAAAGTTTGAAAGGCGGGAGAAATTCAACGGGCATACCTCGCACAATCAGGAAAAGATCTATATGTACGGCAGGCATGCGCTCGAAGAAGCGCTCCTCAAAGCGCCGCACACGGTCAAGAAAGTGTTCCTCTCGCCCGAAGCGAATGAGCGGGAACTCCGGGAGAATCTCTCGAAACGGGGGATTCCGTTTTCCATCATGAAATCGAATGACGCGTCGCATCTCGTCGGAAAAGACGCGTCGCACCAAGGCGTCATTGCCTTCGTCGACCCTTCTTCGCTCGTCGTTGATTTCAGCGTTTTCAAAAAGAATTTGAAGCCGACGGAAGAAACGATTTTGGTTCTCTTGGATGAACTGACCGACCCGCAGAATGTCGGGGCGATCATTCGGTCGGCCGCCGCCTTCGGCGCGTCGGGCGTCCTGATCCCCGAGCATCGACAAGCGCCGGTTACGGGCGCCGTGGTGAAGGTCTCGGCCGGCATGGTCTTTTCGGTACCCTTGATCTCAATTGGCAACGTAAACTACGCGATCCAAGACCTCAGGGAAATGGGATTCAAAACCTATGGCCTCGTCGCGGATGGCTCCACGAATATCGCGGATGAAGTATTCGATGCCCCCACGCTCTTCATCGTCGGGAACGAGGGGCGGGGGATCCGCGAGAAAACCCTGGAGCTTTGCGATGTGAAATTAAGGATCCCGATGGATCCGAAATGCGAATCGCTGAACGCATCGGTCTCCGCGGCCGTCGTCCTCTATGCGTGGAGCACAAAGCATCAGAATGTTTTGAAACGAAAATGAAAAACATTGACCTCATCGCTGAGCCGTGGAGTGATTACGAACTCCTGGATTCCGGTGACAATAAAAAACTCGAGCGGTACGGCAAATATATCGTGATACGGCCGGAAACGCAGGCGATCTGGAAACTTCTCCGCGAAGCGGACTGGAAAAAGGCGCAGGCGGAATTCAGCTGGAACGGTGGGAAGGGAGCGTGGAAAAACAAGGGTATTCCGGAATCGTGGGAAATGAAGTGGCGGGACGTCCGATTCACCGCGCGCCTTACATCGTTTAAGCACACCGGGATTTTTCCCGAGCAAGCGGTGAATTGGGAATGGATTGCCGAGGGCGTTGCCGGACTCAAAGATCCGCAGGTCCTGAATCTCTTCGGATATACCGGCATCGCATCGATCGTTGCGGCAAAAAACGGTGCGAACGTCACGCACATCGATGCATCGAAACAATCGAATACGTGGGCAAAAGAGAACGCGAAACTCTCCGGCGTTCCGGAAGGCGCGATGCGCGTGCTTCTCGACGATGCTCTGAAGTTCGCCGAGCGGGAAGTGCGGCGCGGACATGCCTACGAAGGCATCATCCTCGATCCGCCGGCGTTCGGCCGGGGGCCGGAAAATGAGGTGTGGCGGATCGAAGAGGACATGCAGAAACTTCTCGACGTCCTTCAGAAACTCTTTTCGAAAAAACCGGGATCATTCTTCCTCTTGAATGGGTATGCCGCCGGGTACTCGCCGCAGTCGTTCCTTCAAGCGATCGAAGGATCATTCCCCGAAGCGAAGTCCGCGGAATTCGGTGAGATCGCGATCCGTGAGCAAGCATCGAACCGGATCGTTCCGTCGGGTATTTATCTCCGATTCGTGCGATAATCTCCTCCATGGGGTCGGACGAAAAACTGGTGGAACTCTGCCTTCAGGGGGAAGAGCATCTCTTCGACGTGCTTGTGAAGCGGTATGCCGACCATATTTTCAATTTCATCCATCAATACATTAAGGACGAAGGAAAAGCGGAAGATCTGACGCAAGATGTCTTCTTCCGGGTCTGGAAGCATTTGAAGAAGTTCGACACCAAGCGGAAGTTCAAGGTTTGGATTTTCCAAATCGCGCGGAACGCAGTTATTGATTATCTCCGCAAACGGAAAGAATTGAAATTTTCCGACCTTGAGACCGACGACGGCGAAAATGCCATCATGGATATCAAGGATGAAGGCGAAAACATGAACGACGCTCTGGAACGCAAAGAGACGAAGGAAGAGGTGGAAAAAATCCTGCAGGAGCTTTCGCCTGCGCATCGGTCGGTCCTCATTCTCCACTACCAGGACGATTTGAACTTTCGGGAAATCGCGGAAGTGACAGGTGCTTCGGAAAATACCGTGAGGAGCAGGCACCGCCGGGCGCTTGCGACGCTCAAAACGAAGCTGGAGGCAGAAAATGCACCGAAACTCTAGGGTTTCCCGTACCTATCACCAATGGAAAGGTATGTCGATCGCCTAGGAAAAATACTTGCCGATTTGGACTATCGAGTCGTTCCTGGTCTTGCTGACCGGATCATTTTCACCCTTGAAAAAAAAAGAAAAAAGCTCGCGGAAATGAGAGCCGCAGTTTTCGGCACTCTTGCCGTCGGTTCGATTGCGGGGCTGTATCTCCTGATCCAGGCGGCAGCCGCCCAGTTTTCGGCGACGGGAACGCCGCAACTCGTCTCACTCGTCTTCTCAGACTTCACTATCGTCGTGGCGAACTTCGGCGATTACTTCGCGTCGATCGCGGAGTCGCTCCCGGTGCTTCCCACGATCGGCGCTCTCTCCCTTGCGCTCATCCTTTTCGTCTCGTTCATTTTTGCCGTGAATAATTTCAAGAAAGCCGTCAAAACAAAACTAACCTATGCACCGCGACATTCTTAAATTGAAATGGTTCTGGTTCGTCGTTGGAGGGATTCTCGAGATCATCCTCCTCCTTTTGGTTTTTCGGTTCGGCGTCGTGATGGGCGTGAGGAAAGCGAATTTCAACGAAGCTTGGGGAAGAAATTACGGGCGATTCTTCGGGGAACCGCGTCCAGGTTTTCTCCCGGGGCCGGGAGGGAACGATTTGCGGAGCGCTTTCGGAAATGCCGGAGTGGTCATGAGCATCAGCACGAGCACGAATACCATCGTAATCAAGAGCAATGATAATAATGAGAAAACAATAGCCATCGGCACCAGCACCATCATGAAGGCGGGAATGTCGTCCATTGGTATTGCCGATCTTCATCCGGGAGATCCCCTGGTCGCGATTGGCGAACCGGGAGAGAATGGTGAAATCATTGCCGCGTTCATTCGGGTCTTTCCGCCGAATCCTTCGTCCGGGAGCGGTCCGGCCATGTTTTTCCGAGCAACGGGGACCAATCAATAAAAACAAGATGTTGAAAATTTTCAAAAAGAAGTGGATTCTTGCAGTTGTCGTTGTCATTGTTTTAGTCGCCGGTTATTTCATCTTCTTCAAAAAAGGTGCTATCACGACGTACGCGACGGCAGCCGTCTCGCGGGGAACCATCGTTTCCTATGTGAGCGGTACGGGGCAGGTTTCGGGGGAGAACCAGGTGAATATCACGCCCTTGGCGTCCGGAAAAGTGACGGCGGTCGAGGTTAAGCAGGGGGATTATGTGAGGGCTGGACAGGTAATTGCCGTCCTCGATGAATCGGCGGCATCGTCTTCCGTGGGGCAGGCAAAAGCGGCTCTTGCGAGTGCAGAGGCGAACTATGAAAAGCTCATTGCAGGGCCGACCAATTTGCAGATTCAAGCGTCACAGCTTTCCGTCGATTCGGCAGAAAACTCGCTGAGCCACGCATACGTAAGTTTGTACAACGACATGAATTCCGTGTATACGACCGCGTACAGTTCCGTCCATAATACAACGGACGGCCTTTTCAATAACCCCAATACATCCCTCCCGACGCTTATTTATTCGGCGAACGACATGCAATCCCAGATCAACGCTCAAAACGACCGGGCTGCGGTGAACAGCGAACTCGCCGCATGGCAAAATGAACTCCAGGCATTGAGCCCGACGGCGACCTCAAGCGCATTCGATGCAGAAGCCCAAGCGTCGCTCAGCCACCTTTCGGCGATCAAGAACTTCTTCCTTGATTTGGAAAATTCGCTCGTGAATGCGATTGCTTCCCCTTCGTTCAGCGCAACGACCATTGCGTCCGACCGGGCGAGCGTCGCATCCGCTGTCACAAGCGTCGAGGGGAACATTTCGACCATTATTTCGGATGTGCAAAGCATTCAAAGCGGCAAAAACTCGCTTGCGTCGGCCGAAAACTCGCTAGCACAGCTCACGGCGCCGCCGACGGATGCCGACATTAAAGCGGCCCAAGCGTCCGTTTTGAATGCGGAAGCGTCGGTTCAAAACGCCCAGACTAATTACAACAACAATATCATTACGGCGCCCTTTTCCGGCGAAGTCGCCATCTTGAACATTCAAGTGGGCGATCTCATCACCGGATCGACGGTTGCGGGAACCACCGGTTCCACTGAGATCGGGACGATCGTTGCGAACCAAAAAATCGCCGAAGTGACGTTGAACGAGGCCGACGTGGCAAGTATTGCGATCGGCGACCTCGCAACGGTGACGTTTGATGCATTACCCAATCTTACCGTCGTGGGGAAGGTGGCGGAGATCGATAACGTGGGAGCCGTCACGCAAGGCGTCGTAAATTACAACGTGAAGATATCGCTCGAAACACAGGATCCTTCCATCCGTGCCGGCATGAGTGTGACGGCGAATATCGTAACGGGTGTCCACCAGAATGTCTTAATTGTCCCGAATGCCGCCGTGAAGTCGCAAGGCTCCGTAAGTTATGTGGAGACGCTCGTGAAATCGGCGATTTCGCCCGCGGCCGCAGGAAGCTCCCTCGTCGTTTCTTCAATCGCTCCGAAAGAAATAATCGTGCAAACCGGAGCGACGGATGATTCGAATACCGAGATCACAAGCGGACTTTCGGAGGGGGACATTGTCGTAACGCAAACCAATGGTTCTTCTGCGAGTACGGTCTCGGCGACCCAAACGGGAGGCGCGGGCCGGTTCGGCGGAGGAGCCCTCTTCCTCAGATGATCGAAGTTCGGAATATCACGAAAACATATTCGAACGGCGACATTTCAACGCAGGCCCTGGAAGGAGTTTCCTTCGTTATTAAGGACGGTGAATATGTCGCGATCATGGGACCGTCCGGATCAGGCAAATCGACCCTAATGCACATTTTAGGGTGCCTCGATACGCCGACATCGGGGCAGTATCTTCTCGACGGCAAGAATGTATCGTCGTTCTCAGAAGTGGAACTCGCCGACATCCGGAAAGAAAAGATCGGCTTTGTGTTCCAGGCCTTCAACTTGCTGCCGCGCGCAACCGTCGTCCGGAACGTCGCACTGCCCCTGATGTATGCCGGCGTTCCCAAGGAAGAGCGGATGGAACGGGCAAGGGGAGCAATTCTTGCCGCGGGACTCGATGAAGCCCATCTTTACTATCGCTCGAACCAATTGTCCGGCGGGCAGATGCAGCGGGTCGCGATTGCACGCGCACTCGTGAATAATCCAACCATCGTCCTTGCGGACGAGCCGACCGGCAACCTCGACACGCAAACGGGAGAAATCGTCCTTGGAACGTTCAAAAAGCTGAACGACGAAGGGCGAACGATTGTTCTTATTACCCACGAACCAGACGTCGCCATACATGCAAAGCGCATCATCCATATCAAGGACGGAAAAATTTTAAGTGATACGCCGGCAAAAGATTATGAAAACCACTGATCTCATTGAGGAAACGTATTGGGCTTTGACCGCGAACAAGGCGCGGACATTCCTTACCATGCTCGGTATTGTGATCGGCATTGCGTCCGTGATTGCGATGATTGCAATCGGGCAGGGAACGCAAGCTCAAATTCAAGCAAGCATCCAATCGGCGGGCGCCAATTTACTTTTCGTTGTGCCGGGTACCCAAAGAGGCGTTGGTATCCAGGTATCAGGCGGCCGAGGCAGCGCGCAAACGCTGACGGAAGCAGACGCGAACGCGATTGCGTCGCAGGTTCCATTGGTCCAGGCCGTTGCGCCATCGCTGAACCTTCGGTTTCAGGTGACTGCGCCGGGCACCAATACGAATGTGCAGGTTGTCGGAACGACGCCGGATTATGCAGGCGTCCGAAACGTCCAAATGGCGGAAGGGTCATTTATCTCGAGCGCGAATCTCCGGTCTTTTGAACGCGTTGCGGTTATCGGCCCGACTGTTGAGAGCGATCTCTTTGCGACGGGGACGGATCCCGTCGGGAAGAGCATTAAAATCAACGAAGTACCATTTCGGATTATCGGCATCACGGTTTCGCAGGGCGGCAGCGGATTCAACAGTGCTGACGATATGATTTATGTACCCTTGACGACCGCGCAACAATATCTTGCGGGGGATACCTATATCAGTCAAATCAGCGTCGAGGCGGCGGATTCGCAATCGATGGATGCCGTCCAGCAGGGGATCACGAACCTACTCTTAGAGCGGCACAAAATTTCGAATCCAGCCCTCGCCGATTTCAGCGTTTACAATCAAGCGCAAATCGTCGCAACCGCTTCGACAGTAACAAGTACCTTCACGATGCTTTTGGCTTCAATCGCCGGGATCTCTCTTTTGGTCGGCGGCATCAGCATTATGAATATGATGTTAACGACGGTCACCGAACGGACAAGGGAAATCGGTCTTCGGAAGGCGATCGGCGCGCAGCGGAAGGACATCATTTATCAATTTCTCATGGAATCAGTCGCCATCACGTTTTCGGGCGGCTTGGTCGGCATCGTGCTCGGATGGGCTCTCGCTTCTCTTTTATCGCTCCTTGCCGGCATCACGACGCAAATATCCGTTTTCTCAATCGTCCTTGCGTTTGGTGTTTCCGCCGTCATCGGCATTTTATTCGGTTACTACCCGGCCCGCAGGGCTTCGCAGTTGAATCCCATTGAAGCACTGCGGTATGAATAGAAAAAGGTCGCAGATATCGAAGAATACTATGCAAAAAAATAAAGCAGCCATTATCGTCGGCGTGATTTGTTTGATTGTCGGCCTCGGCCTCGGCATGCTGATCGGCGGATCGGGTAAGACATCATCGACGCAGAACACCACCCGGCAATTCACGCGGGCCGGCGGGCAGAATGGATCATCCGTTGTCGGCCAGATAAGCACCGTCAGCGGCAACAGTTTGACGATAACGCTTCCGAACGGCGGATCGGAAATCGTCTTTTATGCGACGACAACTCCCATCATGAAATCGGTCGAGGCGTCATCGTCGGATCTTGTATCCGGCCAAAATGTGGTCGTCGTGGGCACGGCGAATGCCGACGGCAGCGTAACGGCCGACTCGATCCAATTGCGATCAATCCCGCAAGGATCACGGACGTTCGGTTCGGGACAATAAAAAAATAAAAGTAATGAAAATAAGAATGCACGCCTGGAAGCGTGTATTCTTATTTTGTGCCCTCGAGAGGAATCGAACCTCTATTTCAAGATCCGCAATCTTGCGTCCTATCCGTTGGACGACGAGGGCAAATTATAACCCCAGACCCGCTCGATCGATGAGAACGTCCAAGAGGCCTTCTTCGTAACTTCCTTCAGCGAGCTTCTCTTTCAAGAAACTGCGCACCTCGCTTGTTATACCCTTCTCGAGCGGCAATTTCAAATACTGGTTCACCGTGGCATTTCGCCGGAAGACGAGGAGGTTGTTCCGGTGTTCGCGCTCCACGATGGCAAAACCCTTCATTTCGGAATAGCGATAAGGTATCTTCGACGCTCCGATGGTACACGCTTCCTCTCCGAGGGTGAATTTCACTTTTTCCGGTTTCCGGTTGCTCAAGGCAACGACGAGAATGCCGGCGATCAAAAGGAAGATCATGAAGAAAAAGTTTCGGCTGAACCACCCGAAGACGATCATGGCAAGAAACGCGATGCCAAAAATGAAATACCACCCGATACTCTTTTCAACATAGTCGAACTCCGGCGCTTCCCATGTTATTTTCTTTTTGTCGTCCATGTTTTAATTCTATACCCCAAATTCTGTTTTCTAAACCTCAAACCAAGATTTTGGTAGCCTCACCGGGAAGCGAACGTCGCTCGCCGCTCTTTAGCAACTCGCTCCCACGAACCAAGCGGTTCGTGAGCTCCGCCACGGGGAAACTCCCGTTTCCCCGACCCCTTTCCCGTTCAATTCCCGCTTTCATAGTTTAATAATAATTCTTGTTTTTGAACAATGCGATTTCCTTTTTCTTGGTAGCCTCACCGGGAATCGAACCCGGATTTACGCCGTGAAAGGGCGTTGTCCTAGCCGTTAGACGATAAGGCCATACTGTTTGTAGATTCTCCTGCGGAGGCGATTTCCGGAACTTTGAACCGGTAATCGCGGCTAAATCGTTATCGTTTAGTAAACTTGATAAAATTATACGACAATTACGGCTAACTTTCAAGGAAAATCCGGCCGCTTTCGACGTTCCGGCCTTTGCCGTGAAGGTCTACTAAGACCTGTTTTCCGCTAAGTTTACAGGGTTCCTTGCTGGCCCTCGCCCTCCTCGATCAATCTCTGCTCTTTGAGGTATCGACTTATCGCATACCACGCCGAGTTGATCACTGGAATCAACAACGCCCAGCGAGGGTCGTTTTGAATGTAAGCGATCAGAAGCGGCAGGATGGACGATACTGCAGAGTAAAAGAAAACGATTAGGAGATGCTTCAATGCTTCTTTTGATGGTGTTGTCATAGTGGTTAATAAATTATTCCCTTAATGATTGCTATTCCTTCCTCTATTTTCCTCACACCCTCCTCGACTGAAGGCTTTGGCGTTTCTGTTTGCTGATGTGCTAATGTCACCAGCTCGTCGAGGATTCTTTTGTTGGTTGCCGGGCAGTTCGGTTTCTTTGCGAAGATCTCAAAGTGGCCGATAGCAAGGAACTTCTCGCCACCTTCCTCAAGCACTTTCGTGGCGATCGCTTTTCGTCCTGCTTCCTCTCCAAGCTTCAGAATGGAGTCTTTGAGCAGGGTCGTACCGGCTTTGCTTAATGCCACCTCGCCGACTTTAGTGGCAAGTTTCGCTTCGGCCCCGTAGCCGAATGTTATATATGTAGTCGGATCAAGTAGGACATCGGCAATAAACCCTCCGACTGCATTCTTTATTCCGAGTGCTTCAGACGGCAGGATGTGTTGTTTGACTCCCTCTTTTATTCCTTTGCCACTGATAAGACCACCGACAGCGTAGGCTCCGGTGTTGAGCAAGTGGAGGAGTCCTTGCAGGACAGATTCTTTTGGCTGGGTGTTAGAAACATCCACGCCTTGCTGTGCGGCGTAGTCCTGTAGTCCAGCGACCGTCGTGACTTTCGGCTTGGCCGCAGTAGTGGAGGAGTCGCCTTGCATTAGCGTGTAGTTCCCACTGGCATCTTTGCCGTACTTCATTCCCGATCCGGAAGATGGAGCGGAGACCTTAATCGGTGCAATGGGCTTAACCGGTGCTGTTGCATCGGTTCTTATGTATTTTCCAGTGGGGTCTTGAGCTTCTTGGCAATGGCAATGTACGACTCACCAGCGTATTTAAGGCGAATCGCTTCTTGGTACTTTTCATTTTGTATGTCGACATTTTTAGCCATTTTATTTCTGTTTATTGCCGTTTATTTCCGTTATCCGGTCTGAACAGATGATTTCCAGTGCCTTGCTCTCGCTCACACTCTCGGCTTTGGCGACCTCTGCCAACGCCTCGTCGATGACGGTTTTCTGCGGATTGGTCACGTTGAAACTGATAAGGGCAATGGTCTCTCGGTGAGCATTGATGTCTTTGCTTACCTTGCCGACCTTTACGCCTTTGCTCTTTGCGAATGCGGTAACTGCTTTTATAAACTCATCGGCGGCTTCTTTCGGGTCTTTGTCGACGATGAAGTTCAGGGCGACAAAGTTCTCACGTTCGGCTTTCTTAAGCTCGACCATTTTCTTTTCGATTTCGTCTTTCACGAGGTCGAGTGCGTCTTTAACATTTACGTCCTCCTCGCCGAGGTTGCTTGCGATCTCTTTTATCGAGTATCCGTTTTGTGTCAGCTCGTAGGCGAGCTTGCCGAGTTTGAGTTGTTGGTTAGACCCGTGAATATTGTCGGTCAATCCGTAGAGCTTGGCTTCGTCCTCACTTTTAAATTCGTGGACGTTTGCTTCGATCTCATCGTTGCCGAGTTCGCCGAGCACTTTCCATGTGTGGTAACCGCCGACGATGACATAGCCGTCTTTGACTTTCATGTTCGGCCAGACACCGACTTGGATTGGCTTAGTCTGGCCATACCGTGTCAGTGCTTTTTTGAGCGACGCAAATTGACGTGCGTTCATCTCGTTGGGATTCCAAGAGTTCGGGACGCATTCCTTGATTTTCACCGTCTTAATTTGTGTCTTTGTTTTCGTCATAGCGTTGCGATGAGGTACTCGATGTTGTCGCTCTGGCCTCGACCACCGGCGTTGGACACCGACCATTTGTGATCGAGTATCTGCACTTCGGCTTTGCGGTGCTTCTGCACCATTGCCAGCAATTTTTCCGGCTTCACGCCGATGTCCTCTTTGTTTTGGCCGAGCGAGATAACCCACTGAGGGATATGGACGGCCGAAGCAAAGAGGCGTTCCAGAAATTCGTCAGCGTCTTTGTTTGAGAAAGGACTCGGTTTGTTATCCAGCTTCTTACCGGCAAGGAGGTTGTCTAAAATCCCATACTCAACTTCGTAGGCAGAAGAGCCAGGGTAAGGAGGGTCAAAATAAACAACATCACCTTGAACAGTCTTGAGAAAATCAAACACGTCTTTTTGGTGTATTTCATTGTCTTGATGGTTGTCGAAAATTCCATGATTAACTTCGTCTTTTAATTTTTCCAAAGTGAGCATGGGATTCTGGATCATCCGCAGGTTTTTCGGGGCATGCGACTTGGATCGTAGTGGCCACTCAAATTTGCGAGCTTCCAAGTCCAGCGTGTCCCGGGTGTGCGTAAACTTTCCAAATTGGCGGCACGACAGAATAAATTTGATGATCAGGTGCAGGAGAAGATATCGCTTGGTTTCGTTTTCCACTTGTCGTGCGGCCGCAACGGCATTGTCGAGGAAGTCGGCAATCTTGCTCGTGAATACTTTCGGGCAGTAATTCTTTTTGATAAATCCGTCATGCTTGGTTTCGATAAAGAGTCGTGCCAAGTCCTCGGTTTCCAGCTTCACGCTGTTGTTGGCGATGATGGCTTTGCCGATGATGAGGGATCGCAGGGCGATGTCGTTTGAAATAACTTTGTATCCTTTTGCCTTGGCGTAAAGACTTACTGATCCGCCACCAAGAAATGCATCGATAAAAACTCCCTCTGTTTTCTTTATCGGCTTAAAAATATATTTGACCAGCTTTCGCTTGCCGCCGAAGTAACTTGGTAATGATTGGAATTTGGAAAACATATAAAGTTAATTCAAATCTCTGACACCCGCGCACCCCCTGTAGATTTTTTATGTACCCGAAGCCCGTGAGCTCCGGGCAGTGTGAGGTCGTTACAGGTTGCAGATGTCGACCTCGTGGGTATCAGAGAGCTGACAACAACTGAAAACGAAAAGAGCTCGCGATCATGTACCACAAAATGTGATAACGGATCGCGAGCTCTTAAACTCGGAATACCTTTCAGGATGCCCCTTGAGGCATAAGCTATTCAGTTGTTGTTTGCATTATAGCACCAACAGGAAAATCTCTGCAATATCCCTAGGTGTGCATAATTATTTTTCTATGGGTTTCTGGTGGCCGTGACCGGCAGTGCCATCCTGTACCGCCATGCTAAAATATGCTTTTTTAGCGACAATAATGAAATCCGCAAAGAACGGCTTAAACGAAAGCACTTGAGCATCTGCCTGTAGGGCTCTCATGAGCTTTTTATCTGCATCATCGGGAGTAGGATCGCTAGAGTCAGGATGGTTTATTAAAACCATGAACTTTTTGGCAAGAAAAAGGGCGTAGTAATGGTAAAGAAGCTGGGTATCAAAAGCCCCAGATGATGCTCCTAGAAAAACCTGATGACCTAGAAATAGATTGTTGTTGTCGAGATAAATCCCAATTACTTTGGAGACGCTTTCATTCTCTAAATCTTTTAGAAATTTATACAAATCTTCCGGGTCACGAACTTGGCCCTGTATCGGCAATTCGGTATCCGTTTCAACAATCTCAAATTTCTTGAGATATCGCTTGTCTGGTTTTTGTTCGTCTTTATTAGTCATAAATTTTATTTTAATACCGACTGGTAGTTCTTGAGCAGGAAGACGGCCTCTTTTCGCAGGTGTGTTTTAACCCACGCTTTTTCCTTTTCACCCGGCAACAACTCGGCCAGTCCTCGCAAGATCTCATTATCCTTAACCGCTTCGACAACGGGTATACAATCGGCCATATATTCTTTGATGGTCTTGCCGGTTCTGGCCTTGATCACCTCGGCATTAATGTCCCAGTGATTCGTGCCAAAGAACCAGACATCGTAAATATCACGCATGGCCGTCTCGCTTCTCGTAGTTAGAGCCGCGAGCTTGCTTGCAAAGAGATAATCTTTCTTGCCAGCGAGCATAGAGATACCAAGATATTCCTTCACTTCGTAGTGTTCTTTGATATCCGGCATGAGAATTCTCACATTCACTTCGACTTTAACATTGTGGTCTGCATCGCCGTATGAGAGCAGGAAGAATATCGTATTTCGTTTTATGTAGTCGTCTTTAATCTCTCCGTACTTTCCCAACATGCCATGTATTTTTTCATGCACCAATTTTTGCGTGGCTTCATCGGTAGAGAATAGGTCGAAGTCTAAGTCGACAGAAAATCTGGTCAGGCCATAGAAAAAGTACGCACAAGTGCCGCCTTTGAATCCAATGAGAGATGAAATGGAAGTATCCGAGTATATGTCTCGGAGAATCTGTCCCATAATCAGCTGGTGTTTTTCTTTATTGAGCATAGTTTTTTTGATATTGAGTGACTCGTTTTATTAATTGCTTATTGTCGTACATTTTCGCCAGTTCGAAGCAGGTCTCCCAGTTGATGGATCGCAAGTTGTCGAAATAAAACTTAGGAGACAAATAGATGGTGTCTAAAAATGCTCGCTCCGGCGTAGCGATACTATAATTTTTTTCATTCTTAATACCGAGTGCGCTGTAAAGAACACTATCTTTCAGTTTTCTAAAGGTGATTGTCGTATCGCCAATCTTTTTGGTAGTGGGATAGGGACCGGCTACAAAGATTGAATCGTGATGTTGGAAAATAATTCCGGCTTCTCGTAGAACTGTCTCAAAACTTATGTAGGAGGGAGTATATAAACTTGTTGCCAGTTCTTTGGGATTGTAATTTTTATCTTTTGCAAAAACGCCACGAGTCAGACGAATTAATGATCCTTGTTTTGCGTAATATTTGATCTTTGAGAGAAGGTTAACTGTATTGGTTTCTTCCCAAATCAAAGCTATGTCCTTAATGGTTAGGATTGTCTTGGGGGATTGGTATAATTTGGCAATAAGGTTGTCGGTAGCCATATATCAATATGTTTAATGGAAAGGTGATATTTCCACCTCTCCATTGTATATTATTAAATAAAGGCAGTCAAACAGCCAAAAGTGGATAAAAGAAAAGGCACGTTTTTAGGGGTAAACGTGCCAACAAACCCTGCGCCTTTCAATTGCGCTGATGGTGCATCGCGAGCATTCGCTCGGCCAGCTCGACTTCGCCAGGAGCGTCATCGAAGCAGTGCTCCTCTTCGAGCATACGCGCGTGGTCGATGGTGAGAGTGCCGTAGCAGGCTTCCTCAACCGCCGTCACTGCGTTGTCGAAGGTGAACTGTCCGGCTGTACCTTTGGATTCGGCAACTCGGCACGCCCAGTGCTCACGCATGGACGGACCGCCGAAGCCTCCACTCCAACCAGTAACAAGCGTTTGTACTGAATTGGCGAAGGCCGCGTGATGGTGTTGAGGAGCTTCCGGATGTCGCTCCTTGCCGAGCTTCATTGCCCGGTCAAGAGTCTCGTCGTTCTGCATACAAACCTCCAATCTTTGTCTGTGCATGATTGTTTCGGCAATCATACGAGTTGCGGTTTAGGTGCCGAAACACCCAGTAAGTCAGTCCTCGAATTCGATTGCGACACGCTTGATGCGACGGAACCGGACGAACCGGTAACCTTGCCCGCGCGCGCCACGGAACTCGATCTGAGACGCATCGTTTTCTTCGACCGCTTCCGACCACAGCATTCGGATGCCCTCGTTGCAAAGCACCTGAATTACCGAGAGCGGAGCCACGATCACCATGTCATCGTAGCCACCTTCTCGGAATCGCTTGGCGATCTGCTTCGCATCATCGAAGGGTCGGGATTCCTGCTCCACGACGGTGTCACCACCGTGCATGTTTCGAAGGGTTTCGATTTGTCTCCGATGCGGTGCGTGTCGAGACATCCACAGGATTCTCTTTGCCATCTGTCTTACCTCCTTTCAAGGAACTGGTTTTGTCTGATCGGCCCCATGCCGAATCACAACTTAGCATCATAGCATTTATTGAGCCAAAAGTCAACCCGACGCCAAACAAAAGACACGGCTCGCATGCCGTGTCTTTTGTTGTTTTATCCTTTTGAAAAATTACATTCTATTTTCTACCTTGTATTTTGTGACCGCTGAGACGTTTATATTGCCTTTCACTGCATCTAACACCTCCTGCTCTCCGCTCAATTCTGCTATGCGGTCAAGGATTTCAGACGAGGCATTTGGATTATTAGCTATAACCATTGAGGGGAGAGTAAGGCGCCATCTACCATTCTCTGGATTTGGGCAGGGCTCGGTCGATGTTGTCCATCGCTCTACAAAAGTCCCGTCGCATGGTCGGATTCTCTAATTCGCGGATTGTGAAATTACTGAGCAGACTCTCCCTCCTCGCCAAGAGTTCTCTCCGGGTCGGGGGCTTCCGAGTCATCCGCTTCCAGATCCTCTGGATAAGTCTCTTTATCAGGATTTTCGTTGTCATACTTTTTGATGTGATCTAAGTGCTCCAAAAGCATGAATGCCATGCGCTTGAAGCCAGCATGGACACGCCAAACCTCTTGCTTGGTAGGTTCTCGGCCGAGGACATCGGCGAGAGCTTTCTGGGTAAGCCCCATGAGGGCTTCCTCGTCCTTTGTTGGTTGTGACATGTATTGCGACTCATAAGAGTGACCTCACACTTTTATTGATCCGCATTCCTGTTCACGGCAGGAAGACCTCCTCGACTGTTGCTCCCAGCGCGAGGGCGATTCGCTGGGCAGTTTCGAGATTCGGCCGCTTCCGGCCGGTCTCATACCGGCTGATCGCCGTGTTGTGCCGAAATCCCAGAATCCGAGCGAGCTGATACTGTGTCAGCCCCTTCTTGATCCGGAGATCTCTCAGCCGTATATTCGTTGGTGTTGTTCTCATAGTGTTTAGCTAATAGACCTCTATAGTCATATTAAGCAAAATTGCTTAACTGGTCAATATTCACACCTGTGGATAAGCAAAGTTGCTTAATGTTTGCTAATTTGCTATACTCCACTCAACAGGTCGCAACATAGGATTAAGCAAAAAACAACAAATATGTCATTTGGTTCATATCTAAAAAAGCAGAGGGAATCGAATAATTGGACTATAAAAGAGCTGGCCGAGAGGCTCGGCTTTTCGTCCAGCTATATCAGCCAGCTGGAGAATGGGACTCGTATCCCGTCTCAAAAACAGCTGGCCACTTTCGCTAAGGCCTACCAACTCCCCGAGGAGGAGGTCAGGAAGCAGTGGACTGAGGGGAAGATCCAACAGGTCAGTATGGGAAGTGATTACAAATTCAACATCAACGATGTTGGCGAGAAGCGTGTACACGAAGCGGCCAGCAAACTTGAACAAGGGCTGGAAGAACTGAAAAAGAGTTTTTCTGATGATGGTCATTTTAAATTGCCGGTGCTCGTAGCAATTCCCATCGATGATCTCGATGGTCATTTAAGTCGAACGAGCGATTTCGTAATGCTCCCGAAAGACAATGTCATACCGGGTCATCGAGTGTTCGGACTCCGTGTATCCGATCTCACGCTCCCCGATGCAGGAATTCTTGCCGGTGACTTCATCATTCTTGATGCGGATATGAAGCCCAAGAACGGTGACATCGTGGTCATGTCTACTCCGGATGGTCTGGCGATGACCTACTATCACGAGCGAGGCGAACATCTTGAGCTCCGGCCGGAGAAGGAAGGATTCAAAAAAACCTACCACCTCACGGAGAGCAAGATGATAGGTCGGCTGGTGTATCACATTAAGAAGTATTAACGAACAGGGCTCTCCGCAAGGTGAGCCCTGAGCCATTTTAGACGATCAATCATAAACAAAAGGTCAAAAAATTATAAACAATTTCTAAAATCACATGACAAACTATTTAATCTACGGCCGTGTTTCTACCTCTCGTCAGGCCGAACGAGAACTCAGTATCCCGGCGCAGGTCAAAGCGTGCCAAAAGTACGGTATGGATCATCATTGGACTCTTGCTCCGGATGGTATCTACGAGGAGAAGGGTGAATCAGCTCGAACGGTCGAACGTCCACAGCTCCAGAAAATGCTTCATCGGGCAAAGACCGATGCTAAGATTGACGTTATCTTAATGCACAAGTTGGACCGTATGTGCCGCAACGTTGCAGACTATGCGGCCATTAAGATGATGCTCAAAAAGCACGACGTCCGGCTGATCTCAGTGGTCGAGCAATTCGATGAGTCTTTTTCGGGTGAGCTCGTCGAGAACATCATGTCCTCAATTGCCCAGTGGACGTCCCAGAACATCAGCTGGGAGGTCAGGAAGGGTCTTAAAGAGGCCGTAGAGCGTGGCAGGTTCCCCGGTGTCGCACCGCTCGGGTATTTGAATGATAAGAAGTCCAAGTCGCTTATAGTCGATAACATCCGTGCCCCGTACATTAAGCTGGCATTTGAGCTTTACGCCACCGGCAAGTATTCCTACGAGTCTTTGTCTGCTGATCTCAATAAGCGTGGTCTACGCACTCGTGGTGGCAAGCTGGTGGGTCGCAAGACGCTTGAGCACATATTGGCAAACTCACTCTACTACGGGCTCATTAAAACCCGATCCGCAACTTGTCAGGCGGGCTTTCCTCCATTGATCACCAAGAAGCTTTTTGATGACGTTCAGGAGAAAATCCAGCAGAATAATCATTACGCTGATCGGTCTCGCAAACACTCTTATACGCTTTCCGGATTCATGCGATGTGCCGAGTGCGCTTCAATGTTTTGTGGTCAGACGCAAAAGGGTCATCTCTACTATTCCTGCAGTCATTGGAAAGATAAGAACTGTCCGGAACGCAAATATATGCGCTGGGAGGAGGCCGAGTCTCAAATAGCAGGTCATCTATCCCGTGTGCATTTGCCGGATAAGTTTAAGAAGGTCTTGGATGCCTACTTCCAGCACTTTGCCAAAGAGCGTCTATCTCAGGAGGAACGTGAGCGCAAGAGTCTCAAGCACGAGCTGGTCAGGGTTCAACAGCAGATCCGTAATATCGTGGTTGATCGTTCCAAACGCATCATCGATGCCGAGGTGTTTGTAAAGATTCAGGACGAGCTCTTGAGGGAGAAAGAGATGTATCAGGATCGCTTGGCCATTCTTGAGGGCAAGTCGGATAAATTCGTACAGAAATTCAACGAGTTACTGGACTTCACGGATCATGCAGAGAAAGTCTTTCATACCAGTGGTAGCTATCAGAAGCGCACGATCATGAAGCTTTGTTTCGATGGGTTCATTGTCAAAAATCAAAAACTGACGCCCATTTGGACGCCAGTCTTTGATATCTTGATGGACTTACAAAGTCCGACTCAAGTTTCCAACATCGAGCCGCCTAAGCCGCCGAAAGGCTCAAAAAGCCTTGCAGTTGCTTCGGTTCAAAGTTGGAAATCTGGCGGAGGCGGAAGGATTCGAACCTTCGAGGGGATTGCTCCCCTAACATCTTAGCAGGATGCTGCCTTCAGCCGCTCGGCCACGCCTCCCCGCACTCAAAAAAATCCGCGAACTGCTTGTATTTATATCATTTATCTGTTAGCTTTACAACCATATGAAGCGTCCTCCTGTCATTGTTATTATGGGTCATGTGGATCACGGGAAAACCACGCTGCTTGATTATATCCGGAAGACAAACCTCGCTGCACGGGAAGCTGGTGGCATTACCCAGTCGATTGGTGCTTACGAAATCGAGCACAAGGGGGCGAAAATGACGTTCATCGACACCCCCGGCCATCAGGCGTTTTCGAGCATGCGGCAATACGGCGCTAAAGTAGCCGACATCGCGATTCTGGTGGTAGCCGCCGATGACGGTGTTCAACCGCAAACCAAAGAGGCCATACAGATCACCAGAGATTCAAAGACGCCTTTCATCGTGGCCGTGAATAAAATAGATAAGTCCAACGCGAATATCGAGAAAACGAAAAAAGATCTGGCGCAGGCGGGCGTATTGCTCGAAGGGTACGGCGGGGATGTTTCGTGGCAGGAAATATCGGCGAAGACTGGCGAAGGTGTTCCGGAGCTTCTCGATCTCATTACCCTTGCTGCCGAAATGGAAGATTTGGAGTATGATCCATCGCACGATGCGTTCGGTGTCATCCTTCGGAGTACGAAAGATCCCAGAAAGGGCGTCGTTGCAAGCGGTATTTTGAAAGATGGGACGCTTCAAATCGGCCAAGTCATCAAAGCGGAGAGCGCAAGCGGCAAGGTGCGGCAAATCAACGATTTTTGGGGGAAAAACGTCCCCTCGGCGTCACCGAGCTCCCCGGTTATCGTTGTCGGGTTCGAAAAAATGCCTGGTGTCGGCGAGGAATTCCATGCGTCATTCAATCTCGAGGTCAAGAGTATTGAAGCGGAAAAAATCGAAGAAAAAGAGGCCGTTGAGGCCGGCGTCCGCGAGCGTTTGAATCTCGTTTTGAAATCCGACGAAATGGCGTCGCTCGAAGCGCTGAAGATGATCATTCAAAGCACGAATTTTCAGGTTCCGATTAAAATCATTCAAGAAGGGGTCGGCAATATCACCGAAAACGACGTGAAGGATGCTGCCGCCTTCAACGCTTTGGTTCTCGGATTCAAGACAAAAACGGACAAGTCGGCGGAAAATCTCGCAAAGACGCAAAAAGTGAACATCATTGAATCGCCGATCGTGTACGAACTTGAAAAGAGCATCAAGGAATACATTGAAAAATCGACGCCTCGGGAAGTGCGAAGAATCGAAATTTTGAAAACATTCGGTGCGGCAAAGGGCAAAGAGCAGGTTGTCGGCGGCAAAATCGTTTTGGGGCCGATCAAAAACCAAGAATCATTCGAGGTGTGGAGCGAAAAGCGGAAACTTGGCGAAGGGAAAATTTTGAATTTACAGTCCCAACGGAAAGACGCCGCGGAGGCTTCCACGGATACCGAGGTCGGCCTTTTGGTTCAAAGCGATGCACCAATTAAAGCCGGCTATCTTTTGCTTTTTCTATTATGAGGCCCTATCGGAATTTGAAGACGGGGAGTGTTGTCCAGGAAGAACTGAACAAGATTTTTCAGAGCGACTTCGATTTCGATGGTGCGCTTCTGACGATCACAGGCGTCGAGGTTGCGGAAGATATGTCGGCTGCGAAAGTCAAAATTTCCATCCTGCCCTTTGAAAAAGAAATAGAAGTGTATAAAATAATCGAAGGAAGGAGACGCGAGATTCAAGGCAGGCTTCTTCGGAAAATGAATATCAAGCCGATGCCGAAGCTCGAATTTTCCATCGACCAAGCGCACGGAATGGCCTAGTAGCCAAGTGGTAAGGCGAGGGTCTGCAAAACCCTTATTCGGGAGTTCGATTCTCCCCTAGGCCTCAAAACGCTCGGGTGGCGGAATGGTATACGCGCAACACTTAAAATGTTGTGATCGAAAGGTCATGTGGGTTCGATTCCCACCCCGAGCACATCAAAATCATGCAAAAGAAAATCATATTTTATCTTTTAGGCATCCTCCTCTTTCTCGTTGCCTTGCTCGTCGTTTTGTCGTATATTGGAACGAAGAGTTTTCCGAAGGGCAGTACTACGGCAACTTCGACGAATTTCGTCGGTCCGCCGCCCGGCGCGGTTCCGTATGTAAAAGGACCGACATCACCCCCGCCGGGAATATTGCAATAGCAGCGAATGCGGTCATGGTTTAGTGGTAGAACACGTCCTTGCCAAGGATGAGACGGGAGTTCGATTCTCCCTGGCCGCACTAGAATATAGAAGACCCACCCTTGCGGTGGGTCTTCTATATCTCTTAATGTCAGTGAGAATCGAACTCGGGAAAGAGATCGGGGGAACTCCCGTTTCTATTTCCCCTTAAATTTGATAAAGTTAAATCGAACGCAACCTTCTCATGGAAGATGCCATTCGTCTCATTATTATCCTTCTCTTTATTGGTCTCATTGTGGTCGCAATTGTTTTTTTCGGTATCTTCTTTCTTGCGCCCCTCGGAAATGTCGGGGGGCTTTTGGGGAGCAAGTCAACCTCGACTGAAACCGTGACCTTGCCTCCCTTGAATCAGCCTTCTCAAAATCAGAATCAAGGTCAAGGAACAACTCCTCCCGCGGGAATGCCAAGCCAACCCGCGGAGACCACACCGACCACAAGCACCGGAAATCAAATCCCCAGCGAGCAAAACCCGTCATCCGGCGGATCTTCGGGGGGAACGAGCATCACGGGTCCGAGTTTGTCCCCCGGCGATTACAGGCTGATCAGCCAATCGGGTCAAATCGGGCAGGATCAAATACCGCCGAATGCAGTAAAGCTCACCGTGAGCTCAACCGGCTTTTCACCGGTTGTCATTACGGGCCAAGCGGGAGGCATTATTACGCTTGCGATCATTTCGAGCGACGACAATACGCACGTCTTCAAGTTCGACAATCCGAGCCTTTCTTCAATCAGTGTCGGCGTAGGGCCCTCGAGTGCGCGACTTCTGACATTTGTCATTACGAAACCGGGTATTTACGGATTTCACGACGACGTGCCGGGGCGCGCTCAAGCCGGCGTGGTGGGTAAGCTCATTCTGAACTGATTTATTTTTTCTTCAATTTGAAGAACCGGTGTTTGCCTACTTTTATAATTTCGCCGTCTTTTCTTTTTTCATTGGGATCGCTGACCGCTCTCCCCCCAACTTTTACCGCTCCCTGACTAATTAACCTTCGGGCTTCACTGTTGCTCTTCGCTGCTCCGATAGCGACGAGCATTGCGGTGGTGCCACTGCTTGCGAGAATGTCGGAAGGAATCGCTTGTACCTCGATTTCGTCCGGTAATTCTCTCTTGGAGAATGTTTTCACCCATCCCGCCTCGGCCTTGTCGGATGCGGTGGGGGAGTGATAAAGGGAAACGACCGCGTGGGCTATCTTGAGCTTCGCGTCTTTTGGATTCAAGGTGCCCTTCTCGACTTCGCTTCTCATTTTGGTTATATCAATATCCGGCATGAGTGTCGAAAGAGAAGCGAGTATGAACATCGTTCGGTCATCGAGTGCCATCACCTTGCCGAACATGTTTTGTGGGTCGTCATCTAGATTGATCAATCCGCCCTCGCTCTTGTTCATGATTTTCTTTCCCGTTTCCGGATTCACGAGAAGCTTCGTCGTTATAACGAACTTCTCTTTGTTCTTGTAGATTTTAAGCAGCGTTCTGCCGGCCAGCATATTGAAGGTTTGGTCATTCCCGCCAATTTCCATGTCGACATTGAGCGCAACCGAATCATATCCCTGCATCAGGGGGTAAAAGAATTCGTGAAGGCCAATCGGCTTTTCTTCTTTGAGCCGCTTTTGAAACATATCCCGCTCAATCATTTGCTGGACGGTAAAGTAGTGGGCGAGTTCGATGAGTCTCTCGAAGGTCATGTTCTTGTGCCACTTCGAATTGAATGCGACTGTCGCGGGGTTTTTCCCGGAAAAGCGAATGATCTTTGCCGCTTGACTCTTGAACGTTTTCAAGTTTTCCTTGATTTGCCGTTCGGTCAGCGGTTGACGCGCGGCGAGTTTGTCGGTCGGGTCGCCGATTCTTCCCGTGAAATCGCCGATAAGGAAGATGATCTTGTGGCCCAAATTCTGAAGTTGCCTCAAGAGGAGCAGATTGGTTGCATGCCCCAGGTGGAGATGCGGTCCCGTTGGGTCGACACCGAGATAGATTTTCAGTTTTTTATCACTATTTAGGATTTTCTCCAGTGCCTCCCGGGAGGGGTAGGCGTTTTCTACAAACCGCCAGCTTATGGTTTCCTGTTTCATTACGTTTTATTTTACCAGCCTCCGTCCCTGAATGCCACGCCATTTATGGCGTGAGTGAGGAGCGGCATTTTTAAATCTTATGTTCTGCTCCGGGAAACCCCCGCGTTAAAACGCGAGGAATTTCGCTTCAATCGCCGCGAAACAAAAAGCCGCCTTGCGGCGGCTTTTAATTCCTATCCATCTCTGCCGTATTTCTTACATTTCCATTCGTTTTATTTCTTCGTCTTAATAATCTCGTCAATCAATCCGTATTCTTTCGCCTCCTGGGGCGTGAGGTAGAAGTCGCGGTCGGTGTCGCGCTCGATTTTGTCCACTTTTTGGCCGGTGTGCTTGACGAGGATTTGATTCAATTTATCTTTCATTTTCACGATCTGGCGCGCGGTAATTTCGATTTCGATAGCCTGCCCCTCTGCGCCGCCCATCACTTGGTGAAGTAAGATTTCTGAGTTGGGAAGCGCGAACCGCTTTCCCTTCTGTCCGGATCCCAGGATCACCGCGCCCATGGAGGCCGCCATCCCGACGCAGATTGTCGAGACCGGCGCCTTCACGTGCTGCATCGTGTCGTAAATGGCAAGACCCGCCGTGACGGATCCGCCAGGCGTATTCAAATACAATTTGATGTCTTTCTTTTGATCCTCGTGGTCGAGGAAGAGGAGCTGGGCGATAACGCTGTTTGCGACATCGTCCACGATGGGGCCACCGAGGAAGATGATGCGCTCCATGAGGAGACGGGAATAGATGTCGTAGGCGCGTTCACCGTACGACGATTTTTCAATAACCGTTGGTATTAAGTTCATGTTCCTTTATTAATGATTGACCACTCGTATTACGGTTGCGTCGAAACTGGAAACATCGCGTATATTGGCGCTGCTGTCGACGGTGATGATTTGTCCGATTTTCAAATCGCTCAAGCTGATGATGGCGGTCTTTGGGTTGCCATTCTTGTCAAGCGTGGAATAGTCGACTGACATAATCGTGGTGCTTGCGGTCGTATTTACGGTAAGGGTAATTTGCCTGAAGGGGGAACCGTCGGTGTGCGGCAAATAATCATTCGGGTCTCTTGCCACGATGGTGACTGAATTCGCGGTGATCGATTTGACGGCGCCGGATATTTCATGAATTTCTTGGGCCGGAGCAGGGTAAGCCAGGTCAACTAGTGCCTTGTACTGCGATTGACCGGCTGCTTCGCCGATCGCTTGGCCGTTTTGCCTGCCGGCGTAAAAACCGATGATGAGTCCGATGACTAAAATCAGGATACCGGCCAAGATGTAAATGATCACCTTAAATTTATTCTGTTGCATATGGTATAATCATTATATCATATTCAACTTTAAAAATGTTTCCGAGAAACTTTAAAATTTTTGCCGTAACGCTCCTCCTGGTTTTGGGAATCGGCGCATTGGTATCGACGCCGAGAGGAGTTTTCGGCGCACCCATTGTTCCTCAAGAACCGTGCCCTTCCACGAACCCCAATTGCAATAATACTGGCGGCAACAGAACCACGCGTCCGCAATCGGCGGTGGTGACGGTAGCGACGAACACGTCGTTGTATGCATCGACCGTTACCCTTACGATAAAGTTTTACAATCCCAACTCAACAATTCAGCCGTACTGGATTTACCGCTCCGAGAGTTATTTCTCGAAATCGAACGCAACACTTGTGGGAAGCGGCAGTATCAACCCCTATCAAAGTAACGCCAACATGATTGTTTCCTTTTCCGATACCGTGGCGAACGCCGCCCAAACCGAAGCATACGGAATATATCTTGGCCCTACCACCAATCTCTCGAGCGTGAAAGTCGTCAATTTCAATTTGAGTACCGGAACCGGTGGCGGAGGCGGGCCGACAATCAACAATCCGAACTACGCACCGATGAACCAGGTGGGGAGCTTTCTTGATACCGGTTCGACAACACAGGTCAAAGCGGGGACATTGAGCATCGCGAACAGCGTCTTGAGCAACATCGGCATTAGTTTACTTCCCAGTGGAGCAGTCAATTTGATCGATCCCTTGAGCTACACCCCGAAAGGAGGAATGTACTACGACAGCTACGGGAAGAATTTCTATGTTACCGCTACAACCAATAGCTTCTCTGGGTCTCCGGAGTGGGGATGTGGAATGTCGTTCGACAGCTCGGGGAACATAGACATCACGAGTGCTGTGGGGCAATGGGTTCAGGTAGGCACACAAAGCTATGTCGGTAATAACGCATTCGGAGGAGAGAACTGTCCGGCTTTTGGAGATACCGAATATATTCCGCAATATGTGCCAAGTTGTACCTACTACTATGATTCCTCGGGTGACAACTACGGAGCGGGATCGTGCAGCAGCTGTCCTAGCGGACCTTACAAAATCGGCTATCCTGCCGGATGTTATCCGACACTCCAGAGCGGTGGTACGACTTATCTTGTTAAGAAATGGGAACCCACGGGAACCGCTTTGTCGGTCCCCGGAGGTAGTACTTTGACGGTGAACGGAGTCCCGGTTCCGATGCGCGGCACGTGGTGCGGATTTGTAACCCATTTTCCAAGTTCTTGGTCCTCCAATTTCGGATATCCGCCGACCGAGTCCGTACCGTGCGAAGGGATCCTGCCGTCGAACGGCTGCCCGGCGGGGTATGAACATAAGCAATGGGGGTATGCGGGGAATACTGTCGACACCTGCTTTAAAAAGTAAACCGGAACTATGAAACAAAAATCGCTCATCACGCTCTTTATTGCCATCATCCTCGTTGAGGGGGCGACTCTTTTGGTGAGCGCACAGCAATCGCCAATGCCCGTTATGACGAATTCTTCAGGACAAACGAAATCGGGCGATCTGTCGATGAGCCAGTCTTCCTTCCAAACGCCCCAAGACAGCGTCACGTTCAAAGCGAACGGGGGATGCATTATATTCAGCGGCGACGGCAATCAAAGTTGTGCGCCGAACAGCGGAAGCAATCGGATAGGCTTTGGGAGCAATGGATTGAACGTTTTCTTTCCGGCTCCGGTGACCGGACAGGACATCGGATTTACCGTTGGGACCGACGGCAGCGTGAGCACTTTAATAAGCCAAGCGATCTCCGGTTTCGGCGTTTGGCAAATGGATGGGGTGTACATTTCGACTTCTTCCATGACGGCGGTGCAGCAGTCCGAGATACTTTCTTGTGACACGACCGATAATATCGATTGCAGCGGTGCCGTGAACACCCCCTATAAGAATCAATCGACGCCTCCGCCGATCGGAAGTTACGGGTACGATTATGAATCGTATACGCCGCTCATTGGTTTTACCAACACAACGCCGAGTTACCCCATCTATGGCCCTGCCATCTATGATTATGCGGAATTGGTTTATCAGCCGATGGGTGGCGGAGTGAACATTCAGGCGGGTACGGTTATGGTGAATAAAAACAATTTTCCAGTGCGCGGCGAATGGTGCGGACTTTATACCGATCACTTGATCTATGATTGCGGCGGCTATAACCCGAATGGCGCTTATCAAAGTTGTCCCGCCGGATATCAGCGGGTTAACTTCGGCAAGTACTCGGTCGACAACGGCAATAACGATATCCATGTTTGCGTAAAAACATAAAAGTTATGAAAAAACGAACAAATTATTTGATCATCATCGCGATCTTCCTTGCAACCCAAGTGGCTTACTTCGGTTTAGTGAGAGCTTCCTTTATCGAGCCGACCGTTCCGCCCTATGTGGCCGGCGGTGGTGGTGTTATTCCCATAGACGAAGGCCCTGCGGCTCAAATAAAGACGGGGAATTTCTCGGTCGGATCACTCAGTGTATTGGGCGGCAATTTTTTCGGATTTCAAGTTCCCGGGACGCTTTCTTTTGGTAGCAATACATTCATCAATTTTCCACAACAAGCGATGCTTTCGGTTACGAACGGTCAAACCAGCTTCTCTTCCTATGAAGACGGCCAGACCGGCAACTTGGTTTTGAACGGCGGACTTTTCAAAATGAGCGGTGACGTTATGGTTGGATCGCTAACCCTTCCACCTCAGGGAGACGTTTGCGGCATTGCTCAAACGGGAGGTGCTACGACAAATCAATGCGACAATAACGGCAGTTTCAACGATTCTGCTGTAGGGGTTTACAATCAATTTTCGAGTGGTAACGGCTGTGCTGCCGGTTATACTATGGTGAGGATTTTGGGAGGTTTTACTGATAGTGGTCAACCGGGAGTTGTTTACACATGTATAAAACAATAATCAAATCAAAAATTTTATCCTTCGGTTTTTTTGTTGCCGTTCTCGCAATCGGCGTTTGGTTGCACGGTCAAGTCCAAGCTCAAACAACGCCTTCAATCTCCAACTTCACAGCGACTCCCATTTCGGCCTGTGCCATCGAACTTGGCTGGCAGAGTAACCCCAACCAGCCGAGTGTTTCATTTTGGTTTTCGCGATCGGGGAGCATCAATACCTCGCAAGGGTTTAATTTGGGAAACGATCCTCAAAACACCTCGCCGAAAGTTTGCATCGACGATGCTTTGGGAGCGAGCGTGAATGGCACGGCGGCCACGGGCCTCACTAATATCCAGCAGTGCGCCCCGGGTTCGTCGAACCTCTCGAATTACGTCGGTCTCGATCCCAATATGCAGATCAATTATTCGATATGGCCCGTTGATTCATCGCAACCCGTCAGCTATCAAACAGGCGTCAAGGTTTCAACGTCGGCAAAAACGCCCGCTCTGCCGTCGATCAATCAAAATGCGCCGCAAGGTGCCACGTTTTCAACGACCGGTGGGAGCTCAGTTAGTATCAGCATACCAATCGATCCGGAATTCGGCGGACGAGATCTGAAGACCTTCGGTATCATGATCAGTAAGAGCGGTCGTAATCCATGGGGACTCACGAGATACAGCGCATCGAGCATATTCAGCGGCGGCTCGTTGATTGTTCCCGACGGCAATGTTTCTTTCAACGACGACAGCGTTTACTCAATCAACTATTACCAAACGGATTTGTACTGCCATCCGTTTTCCGACGATACGATTTCCGGAAACGGCGTGACGGTGAAGGATTCAAGCCAGGTGACCATTGCATCCGGCAAGGCGACCGTCATCGTACCGCGCACTCCCACGGGACTTTCTGCGACGACGACCGGCACGGGTCTCCACCCCGACCAAGGCCAGGTCGCCGTGAAACTCACCTGGAGCGATGCGAGCCCCTCGAGTTACGTGGATCACTTCAATTTGTACCGTACGACCAATACGAACGGAACTCAAGCATTCTTGGCAACGGTTCCCGGCAGCGCAAGGAATTTTACGGATAACCAGGCAAACTACGGAACCAGTTATACCTACTCCATATCGGCATGCAGCGTGAACGGCTGCTCGTTTGCGGGACAAACCTCGATCACGACCGCTTACGTGATCGGAAATTTCCGGGCCGTCGTGCAAAGCGTAAGTGGCAACACCGCTACGGTGCCGGTCTTGTGGAGTTCGGCCGGCCAATTCCAAGCGTTCAATCCGCAAAAGAGCACCGACAACGGCAAGACATGGCAAGCACTCACCGTGCAATGCCCCGGTGCACAATCTCTCAACTGTTATATCGATTCGCCAACCATCGGTCAGACGGTTCAATACCGCATAACGAGCTATCAGTTGAATCCGGGGGATGCAACGCCGGTCATCATCGTTCCTCGATCTTCGATAACGCTCGATTTGAGCAAAATGTCGCCCGTAAAGGGCTGGGCGTGGGCCGGCAGTTCCACGATTCCTTCGTCGGCAGCAAATGCCGTCGGCTGGGTGAAATTCAGCTCCGATACCGTTTCGCCGAATTTGAGCGGCACGAGTCCGGTTTCTTACGGCGTTTATCTGAATCCCGATACCGGGGGACTGATGGGGTATG
>JAJYWR010000014.1 GCA_021791395.1 bacterium | reverse complement strand
TTCATGATGCGATCAAATTCGAGATCGATCGGCAATCAAAACTCCTGGATGAAGGAAAAAAGATCGTCCAGGAAACGCGTGGGTGGAACGACGTGCGGAACGTTACCGTAAGCCAGCGGATCAAAGAGGAGGCCAACGACTATCGCTACTTCCCGGAGCCCGACCTGCCGCCCATGAACTTGCTTTCGGGACCCGATACATTCGATCTCAAAAAAATAAAATCGGAAATACCGGAACTGCCCGACGAAAAACGGAATCGGTTCGGCGTCGAGTATGGTCTCGGCAAAGATATCGTGGAAACCCTCGTCGCGGAAAAAGAGCTTGCCGACTGGTTCGAAGAGGCTGCATCGGAACTGAAAGAAAAAACAGAAAAGAGCGATATCCAGCTTCTCGCGAACTACCTCACGAGCGACCTGAAGGGACTCATGAAAACCAGAAGCGTTTCGATCGACGAAATCAAGATAAAACCCGAGCATCTTGCTCACCTCGTCTTTCTCATCCAAAACGGAAAACTCACGAGCCGCCTCGCAAAGGACATGCTCGCGAAGATGTTCGAAACCGGCGACGATCCGGAAAGCCTCGCAAAAAGCGAAGGCATGGAAACCTTGAGTGACGAGGGCGAACTTCAAAAGATCGTCGGGGAAGTGATCGCGAAGAACGAAAAGTCCGTCGCCGACTACAAAAAAGGAAAACAAAACGCCCTCCAATTCTTGGTGGGGCAAGTGATGGCCAAAACGAAAGGCAAGGCGGAGCCCGGACTCACAAGAAAACTGCTCGAAGCAGAGCTAAATCGGTAATTTCAAAATCCAAATTCCAAATACCAAATCAAATCCAAATGGCAGAATATCAAAATTTGAACTTTGGGCTTTGACATTGATTTGAAATTTGTCATTTGAGCTTTGTCATTCATAAGAGGGTGTCGAGCGCCTGATTCACCAGCCGGTCCGCATCCTTGTTTTCCTCCCGCGGCACGTGTTTGAACGCGACCGATTTAAAGTCCTGTTTCGAATTCCAAATCTCGAAAAAAAGCGGCTGAAGCTCTTCATTTTTTATCTTGTACTCCCCGTTCATTTGTTTGACGAGGAGTTCGCTGTCGGCCCGGATCTCCACTTCGGTTTCCGCGGCTTTCTTACTCCCCAAAAGCGCCTTTGCTTTTTTGAGGGCAAAAATGACCGCCTTATACTCGGCGACGTTGTTCGTCGTTTTTCCGATGTATTCGCCATACTCCCGACCGTCGACAACGACGCCAATCGCCGCATTACCCGGATTTCCCCGTGAACCGCCGTCCGTGTTGATGATAAATTTCATAACTTTGTCATTTTAAATTATTCCGACCGCGGCGGCAAAGCGCCCTTCCTTCTCTCCTGCCCGCTGTGCGCGGTAATGCGAAAAGAAATCGCGCGACGTTATCGTATCGACGTCGCTCACGGAAATATTTTCTTCCCGTATCCCCGCATCGATCAACTGCCGCCGGTTGTATCCGACAACATCGATGGCCGTGAAGCCGGCGGTCGAACGGTCCAAGAACGGCTCCCACTCCTTGCCTAATTCTCTCTGAAGCGGATTCGGGAAGCGGTATGACTCTTTTTTCACGCCAGGACCGATACCGACAACAATATCCGCGGGGTATGATCCATAATGCTCCTTCATAAAACCCACGACTGCCGGCGCAAGTTTCCGGTCGGTGCTTTTCCACCCCAAATGGGCAAGCGACACGACGGACCGTTTCCTATCGAAAAATATCATCGGCAAACAGTCGGCGATGACCAAAAACAAAAAGAGACCTTTTCTGTCGGTGACAAGCGCATCCGCTTCCAACACATGATCTTTTTCGAGGCTGATGCCCGCTTCTTCGGGGGCAATTTCTCTTACAACTGCATCATCCAAAACTTGCATTTGAACGCATGACGCCGGATATACGCCAAGCGATTCCAGAAACTTCTGTTTGTTTTTTATAACCTCTTCTTCATTCCCCCACCGAAACGACATATTCCCGTCGGCGACCGTCGAAAAGCCGTGTACTAAATTTTTAAACTCCGACAACCCTTTCAGCCTATACATTCTTCCAGGGGAATTTGAATTTCGCGGGAAAAGCGAATCCGGAAGCCGATCGGTGGCCGCCGCCGCCGTACTTTTTCGCAAGAAGGGAAACGTCCACCGTTCCGTCCGACCGAAGCGAAACATTGATGCGCTTTCGGTCTTGCGACCACACGATCGCGATCGGCGGCTGCTTTAAAACCAATGTATGGCCGATTTCCGAGGCAAGAACGGGCGAATTCGCGACGAATGTCCGATACCCCTCGAACTCGACTTCTTGCGCTTTTAAAACGGCTCGCTTCACGACGGTCATTTGATATTCCCTGATGCTTTTTCCTTTTTCGATGAATTTCTTCCGTGCAACCAGCGTCTCGAAGCTTTTGACGATGCGGTCCCATGTTTTAAAATCGAACGGCACAAGCTCGAGTGCCGCCGAAACCTCCCTCGTATGCGGCACCTTGAATTTCCAAAGATCCGTATCTTCGATGTGGAGGAGCAAGCGCGGGGTCTTCTTCTTCGGATGGAAATAATTCCATGCAATGACTGAACCCGAGTGATTGTTTTGAAAAACGTGGCTCGTTGCTTCTTTCATATCATCCTTCACGCCGATGTGATGATCCAAAACGATAACTTCCCGATTCGCCTTCGTGAGCTTCTTCAAGGTAGGAGCTTTATAGCAAAAATCAACCATGTAAATGGCCTTGTTTTTCAGCCCTTCGGGAGGCGGGACTTGGTGTTCGACCGGCAAATACGTTGCCTTGTCCTTGAATTTTTTCCAAGCAGCAAAGGCCGCGCCGAACCCATCGGTGCAATTCGCGTGATATAAGATGACTGTATCTTTCATAGATCCTATTTATTATAAGAGCGATCCCAAAAAACAGGAAGCTGCCTTCAAAAAGACAGGCAGCTTTGAAATTTTCGAGGTCTAGTCGGCCTCGAGAGATTTTATTCTCCCGACCAGGTCATCGAGCGAGAACTTCCTCTTCAAGAAGTCGTTCCCGCTCCCCTCGTCGCCGCACCTCAAAACAACGCGTTCCCCGGCGAGTATCTTGATATTCCTGAATGCTTGGGCTTCAGGGGTTGGAGCCTCAGCATCGCCGCAGTTGCAGATGAGTGCGTAGGCGGGATTTTCTTTGTCGAATGTCCGAAAAGCGTGCTCCGGATCGACGAAGACGACGGAAGAAAAACAGTTTTCGAGGACTTGAGCAAGCACTCGTACCCATCCATCTTCCTGCCTCCCCACAACAAGTATTTTATCCAGCAATCCGACCATAATCTTAACCTTCCTTTCTTTGTTCCTTGATGGACAATAGCAACTCTTTCTCGGAAAACGGCATGCGGAGAAAGTGATTTCCGTCGCCGTTTCCGACAAATCCCGCGCCGATCAATACTTGACCGGGCGCAATGATTTCTTTGAGCAATCGGAAAATTTTTACCCCCTGAGACTCCCCATTGAAGATCTCGGATTCGGATTCATACTCGCAGACGACGATCACGTCGGGATTTAATCTCCGGAAACCAACAAGAGCCTCACCATGACCAACCATTTCGACATCAAAGCCGCAATTTCGGGCAACTTCCCTTACGGCAAGTCCCCAAAAACGGTTGCTCACCACAATGAGAGCCTTCATAGGTTCCTCCTTTGGAGTTTTTTACTTTTCTGCTGGGATTATTTTTAAAACAAAACAAACCGACAGTCAAGAGATCCTTATTTCAATGCCTCAATACCGGGAAGCTTTTTACCCGACAAATAGTCCAGCATAGCACCGCCGCCCGTTGAAAGAAAAATATTGGAACCCGGAAGGCAGCGCTTGGGGTAAAGCGTCCTCAAAGAAGTCACGGTTTCACCGCCGCCCACAACAATATGGGCTTTTTTGTTCCCGAGAATCGCCTTCCAAATGCCTCTCGTACCGTTTCCAAACCCCTTCCGCTCGAACCATCCCATGGGACCGTTCCAAACGATCGTTTTCGATCGCTTGATCATCTCGGCATATGCCTTGACCGTCTTTGGCCCGACATCCAAGATTTTCGTCGACCGATATTTTACATCTTCCGGCAGATGAATTTTTTTGGCGTTCAAATACGGAAGGATCATGGGCACTGCGTCGGTATCGACAAGAGAATCGCCGACATCCATGCCTTCGGCCTCGAGAAAAGTATTTGCAGGGCTTCCGCCGATCAAAAAATCATCTGCTCTTTTCCAAAAATACCGTACGACGCCGAGCTTATCCGAAACTTTGGCGCCGCCCACGATGACCGTGAAAGGGTGGCCGCTGCCCTTCATCACCTTATTCAAATTTTTGACCTCTTTTTCCAAGAGGAGCCCGGCATACGAAGGGAGAAATTTCGTTATTGCTGCAATGGACGCGTCCGCGCGGTGCGAAACCGCAAAGGCATCGTTCACATAGAAATCGCCGAGCGACGCCAGTTGTTTTGCCAGCTCTTCATCGTTCTTTTCTTCACCGGACAAAAATCGGAGATTTTCCAAGAGAAAGACGTTTCCCGCCTCCGAGGACGCAATCTCCTTTTTTGCTGTTCCAGGATCGGAATCGTCGAGAAAAGCGACCGGACATCCGATCTTCTTCGCAATGATCTTTGTGAACGGCCTCAAGGAAAGTTCTTTATCGAACCCCTTCGGTCTCCCCCGATGGCTCATAAGGACCACCCGCACGTTACTTTTCAAAAGCAATTGAACGGTCGGAATAATCGCTTCCAGTCGGTATGAGTCCAAGGGCATACCGAGTTCGACATTCAGATCGATGCGGAGGAGACACGTCTTCCCCGCAAACTTTTTTAAATTCCCAGAACTCAAGTATTTGATCATTTCCTTTAGTATAACCTACCACAAGTTTTCTCGAAAACTGCTTTGCGGCAGCTCTCGGAGGCGAGCAAGCTTGGTTCCTTTTTAAGGATTGCGAGCCGAGAGCGCAGGGCGGTAGTGACCGCAGGAGTCACTGAACGCCCGGTGCCGCAAGGTGGTTTTTGAGAAAATAAAAAAGGAGCTTTTGTATGCCGGCATACCCTACTTTCCCAACCGCGAAGGTTAGTATCATGAGGCCGAAACGCTTTCACTTCTCTGTTCGGAATGGGAAGAGGTGGACCACGTTCCGGTTAAACAC
>JAJYWR010000001.1 GCA_021791395.1 bacterium | reverse complement strand
TTCATGATGCGATCAAATTCGAGATCGATCGGCAATCAAAACTCCTGGATGAAGGAAAAAAGATCGTCCAGGAAACGCGTGGGTGGAACGACGTGCGGAACGTTACCGTAAGCCAGCGGATCAAAGAAGAAGCAAATGACTACCGCTATTTTCCCGAACCCGACCTGCCGCCTCTCAATTTACTTTCAGGACCCGATAAATTCGATCTCGAAAAAATAAAATCGGAAATACCGGAACTACCCGACGAAAAACGGAACCGGTTCGGCGTCGAATACGGGCTCAACAAAGACATCATCGAAACCCTCGTCGCGGAAAAAGAACTCGCCGACTGGTTCGAGGAGGCCGCATCGGAATTGAAAGAAAAAACAGAAAAGGGTGATATCCAGCTTTTAGCCAACTACCTCACGAGTGATTTAAAGGGACTCATGAAGAACGGAAGCGCTTCGACCACTAAGATCAAAATAAAACCCGAGCATCTCGCTCACCTCGTTTTTCTCATCCAAAGCGGAAAGCTCACGAGCCGTCTCGCGAAGGACATACTCGCAAAGATGTTCGAGACCGGGGATGATCCCGAAGAATTAATGAAAAGCGAAGGCATGGAAACTCTGAGCGATGAGGAGGAACTCCAAAAAATCATCGAAGAAGTGATTGTAAAGAATGAGAAATCCGTCGCTGATTACAAAAAAGGCAAGCAAAACGCCCTCCAATTTCTGGTGGGGCAAGTGATGGCGCAGACAAAAGGAAAAGCGGAACCAAATATTACTAAAACTTTGTTAGAGAAACAATTGAAGTGAAGCTTTTGTAAATTTACAATTTTCAATCAAGCCCCAATGAAACTAATTTCCAAACTTGAAATTGAGAATTGGCAATTGAAAATTAGAGGAGGGTATCGAGTGCCCGGTTCACCAGCCGGTCCGCATCCTTGTTCTCCTCCCGCGGCACGTGTTTGAACGCGACCGACTTAAAGTCTTGTTTCGAATTCCAAATCTCAAAAAAAAGCGGCTGAAGCTCTTCATTTTTTATCTTGTACTCCCCGTTCATTTGTTTGACGAGGAGTTCGCTGTCGGCCCGGATCTCCACTTCGGTTTCCGCGGCTTTTTTACTCCCTAAAAGCGCCTTTGCTTTTTTGAGGGCGAAAATGACCGCTTTATACTCGGCGACGTTGTTCGTAGTTTTTCCGATGTATTCGCCATACTCCCGACCGTCGACAACGACGCCAATCGCCGCATTACCCGGATTTCCCCGTGAACCGCCGTCCGTGTTGATGATAAATTTCATAACTTTGTCATTTTAAATTATTCCGACCACGGCGGCAAAGCGCCCTTCCTTCTCTCCTGTCCGTTGTGCGCGGTAATGCGAAAAGAAATCGCGCGACGTTATCGTATCGACATCGCTCACGGAAATATTTTCTTCCCGGATCCCCGCATCGATCAACTGCCACCGGTTGTATCCGACAACATCGATAGCCGTGAAGCCGACGATCGAACGATCCAAGAACGGCTCCCACTCCTTGCCTAATTCTCTCTGGAGCGGATTCGGGAAACGATATGATCCTTTTTTCACGCCAGGACCGATACCGACAACAATGTCCGCGGGGCGTGATCCATAATGCTCCTTCATAAAACCCACGACTGCCGGCGCGAGTTTCCGGTCGGTGCTTTTCCATCCCAAATGGGCGAGTGACACGACGGATCGTTTTCTATCAAAAAATATCATCGGCAAACAGTCGGCAATAACCAAAAACAAAAAGAGACCTTTTCTGTCGGTGACAAGCGCATCCGCCTCCAATACATGATCTTTTTTCAGGCTGATACCTGCTTCTTCGGGAGCAATTTCTCTTACAACAGCATCATCTAAAACTTGCATTTGAACGCATGACGCCGGATATACGCCAAGCGATTCCAAAAACTTCTGCTTGTTTCTTATAACCTCTTCTTCTTTCCCCCACCGAAACGACATATTGCCGTCGGCAACCGTCGAAAAGCCGTGTACTAAATTTTTGAACCCTGACAACCCTTTCAGCCTATACATTCTTCCAGGGAAGTTCGAATTTCGCGGGAAAAGTGAATCCGGAAGCCGATCGGTGGCCGCCGCCGCCGTACTTTTTCGCAAGAAGGGAAACGTCCACCGTTCCATCCGACCGAAGCGAAACATTGATGCGCTTTCGGTCTTGCGACCACACGATCGCAATCGGTGGCCGCTTTAAAACCAACGTATGGCCGATTTCTGAAGCAAGAACGGGCGAATTCGCGACAAATGTCCGATACCCCTCGAACTCGACCTCCTGGGCTTTTAGTACTACCCGCCTCACCACAGCTATTTGGTATTCCCTAATATTCTTCCCCTTCTCGATGAATTTCTTTCTCGTCCTCAACAACTCATAGCCCTTCATAATCCTGTCCCACGTTTTAAAATCAAACGGTACCAATTCGAGTGCTGCTGAAACTTCCCTCGTGTGCGGAACTTTGAACTTCCAAAGATCCGTATCTTCGATGTGGAGAAGCAAGCGCGGGGTTTTCTTCTTCGGATGGAAATAGTTCCATGCAATGACTGACCCCGAGTGATTGTTTTGAAAAACATGGCTCGTTGCTTCTTTCATATCATCCTTCACGCCGATGTGGTGATCCAAAACGATAACTTCCCGATTTGCCTTCGTGAGCTTCTTCAAGGTAGGAGCTTTATAGCAAAAATCGACCATGTAAATGGCCTTGTTTTTTAATCCTTCTGGAGGCGGAACCTGGTGTTCCACCGGGAGATAGGTTGCCCGGTCCTTGAACTTCTTCCAGGCCGCGAAGGCCGCGCCGAACCCGTCGGTGCAATTCGCGTGATATAAGATAACCGTGTCTTTCATAGATCCTACTTATTATAGGAGCGATCCCAAAAAACAGGAAGCTGCCTTCAAAAAGACAGGCAGCTTCAAAATTTTCTAGTCGGACTCAAGAAACCTTATCTTCTCAACCAGGTCATCGAGCGAGAACTTTCTCTTTAAGAAATCATCCCCGCTCCCCTCGTCGCCGCACCTCAAGACAACGCGTTCCCCGGCAAGGATCTTGATGTTCCTGAACGCTTGAGCTTCGGGAGTTGGAGCTTCGATATCGCCGCAGTTGCAGATAAGTGCGTAGGCGGGATTTTCTTTGTCGAATGTCCGAAAAGCATGTTCCGGATCGACAAAGACGACGGAAGAAAAACAGTTTTCGAGAACTTGGGCAAGCACCCTTACCCATCCATCTTCCTGCCGCCCGACGACGAGTATTTTATCCAGCAATCCGATCATAACTAACCTTCCTTTCTTGATTGTTCCTTGATGGACAATAACAACTCACCGTGACCAACTATTGGAGTTTTTTTACTTTTCTGCTGGGATTATTTTTAAAACAAAACAAACCGACAGTCAAGGGATCCTTATTTCAAGGCCTCAATACCGGGAAGCTTTTTACCCGACAAATAGTCCAGCATGGCACCGCCACCTGTTGAAAGAAAAATATTGGAACCCGGAAGGCAACGCTTGGGGTAAAGCGTCCTTAAAGAAGTCACAGTTTCACCGCCGCCCACAACAATATGAGCCTTCGTATTCCCGAGAATCGCCTTCCAAATGCCTCTCGTGCCGTTTCCGAACCCCTTCCGCTCGAACCATCCCATGGGACCGTTCCAAACGATCGTTTTCGATCGCCTGATCATCTCGGCATATGCCTTAACCGTCTTTGGCCCGACATCCAAGATCTTCGTCGACCGATATTTTACATCTTCCGGCAGATGAATTTTTTTGGCGTTCAAATACGGGAGAATCATGGGTACCGCGTCGGTATCAACAAGAGAATCGCCGACATCCATGCCTTCGGCCTCGAGAAAAGTGTTCGCAGGACTTCCACCGATTAAAAAATCATCTGCCCTTTTCCAGAAATACCGTACGACGCCGAGCTTATCCGAAACTTTGGCGCCGCCCACAATAACCGTGAAAGGGTGGTCGCTGCTCTTCATCACCTTATTCAAATTTTTGACCTCTCTTTCCAAGAGAAGCCCGGCATACGAAGGGAGAAATTTCGTTATTGCTGCAATGGACGCGTCCGCGCGGTGCGAAACCGCAAAGGCATCGTTCACATAAAAGTCTCCCCACCTACTCAAGAATTCTCCAAAACGATCGTCGTTCGTTTCTTCGCCACGGTAGAACCTTAGGTTCTCGAGAAGAAAAACCCGCTCCCTGTGTTCCGCAAGGAATTTTTTCTTGTCGAGCACGAAAGATTTCTCATAGGGAATGAAGCAAACCGGCTCGATGATCTTCTTGGCTAAAAGCTTGGTGAATGGTGCCAAGCTAAGCTCCCTGTTCCCCCTATCGAAATCCCAATCATCTTTCACTCCCTTCATCTGACCCTCTAATTTAAGAACGGGCCTGCCCCGGTGGCTCATGAGAACCACCCGCACATCATTTTTCAAAAGCAGCCGGATCGTCGGCAGAACCGCTTCCAAGCGGTATGAGTCCAAAGGCATACCAAGTTCGACATTCAAATCGATGCGGAGGAGACACGTCTTCCCCGAAAATTTTTTCAAATTCTCCGAACTCAAGTATTTAATCATTGGTATCAGTATAGATAAATCCACAATTTATTGCCAAAGTTCCACACAAAATAATATAACTCAGACAGAATCGTAAATTACTGCAGTAATTTTGCGGTTTACGGAACGGTCACCTCGACCAATCCGGTTTATGGGGATAGCTGTATATACCTATAAATAGCAGAGGTGGTCTTACAGCAACTACCCTCCGCTGGAGCCGAAGAAAACACCCCTCGAGTGAATATTGCCGGAGAATGTTTTGAAATTCCCGAGCGAACCGCGTCGTCGAGCCAGGACCCCCGCCGAATGGCGAGTTGGGTGGCGATGAGCGTATGAGCGAGAATTATTTCAACGTTCGGAGACCTATGAACGAGAGGAGGTGTTTTCTTTGGAGTAAATCCTTTGATGTGGATCGGGTAAACAAAAAAGGAGCTTTTGTATGCCGGCATACCCTACTTTCCCAACCACGAAGGTTAGTATCATGAGGCCGAAACGCTTTCACTTCTCTGTTCGGAATGGGAAGAGGTGGGGCACGCTTCGGTTAAACACCGGCAAACAAAAACTCCATTTTAGTAAGTCCCGTCTCCATGGGATGCTCGATTTTGCAATCTCGTTTCGCTCAAACAAAATCGGCACAAGTAAGCTTTTTGAGATAGAAATTGGTAATGCTTCACGAAAACGATCAATGAAATGAAGGTAAACTTATTAGTACTCCTCGGCTCAAATCCTTACGGATCTTACACCTAGAGCCTATCAACCTGGTAGTCTTCCAGGAGTTTATGATGTCTAATCTTGGGAGAGGCTTCGCGCTTAGATGCTTTCAGCGCTTATCCTTTCCGAACATAGCTACCCGGCACTTCACCTGGCGGTAAAGCCGGCACACCAGCGGTTCGTTCATCCCGGTCCTCTCGTACTAGGGACGACTTCCCTCAAACATCCACGCCGACAGCAGATAGAGACCAACCTGTCTCACGACGGTTTGAACCCAGCTCACGTACCACTTTAA
>JAJYWR010000012.1 GCA_021791395.1 bacterium | reverse complement strand
GTCGTGATCGCACCGGAGCCGCTCGTGAACTTCATGCCCCTCCAGCACGCTCCCCAAAGCGACAATGCGATCTTGACCCAATTCGAAGGCCATGCCGTCGAAGATCTCGGACTTTTGAAGATGGACTTTTTGGGACTCCGCAATTTAAGCATCATTGAGGAAACGCTCCGCGTCATCAAGGAAACCAGGGGCGACGACATCGATATCGAACATCTTCCCTTGGACGACCCTAAAACATTCAAGCTTTTCCAGTCGGCGGAAACCACCGGTATCTTCCAGCTTGAATCGTCCGGCATGCGGAGATACTTGAAGGAGCTCAAGCCGACCGAGCTCGAGGACATCATCGTCATGATCTCACTCTACCGTCCGGGACCGATGGAACTGATCCCGTCGTACATCAACCGGAAATTCGGCAAGGAAAAAGTCACCTACCTCCATCCGAAATTGGAACCGATCCTCAGAGCCACGTACGGCGTCGGCGTTTACCAAGAACAAATGATGCGCATTGCGCGCGATCTTGCGGGATTCACGCTCGCCGAAGCCGATACGCTCCGCAAAGCCATCGGCAAAAAGATCAAGGCCCTCCTCGACGAGCAACAAGAAAAACTCATCAAGGGAATGATGGAGAACGGCATCGACGAAAAAACTGCGAAGGAGATTTGGGAGCTCTTCCCCCCCTTTGCCAGGTACGGCTTCAACCGATCGCATGCAGCATGTTACGCGATGATCAGCTATGAAACCGCTTATCTCAAGGCACACTACCCTATCGAATTCGCGGCAAGTTTGCTTAATATTTCCGGAACTGATGTCGAACGGATCAGCTTTCTCATCAATGAGACGAAGCGCCTCGGCATTAAAGTGTTGCCGCCGGATATCAATTTGAGTTTTGAAAAATTCACCGTCGACGGCGAAAATATCCGCTTCGGCCTTTCGGCCGTGAAAAACGTCGGCGCCCATATCGTGGAAAAAATCATCGAGGAGCGTTCACTCCGGGGCCCTTATGAAGACTTGAGCGATTTTCTCTCAAGAGTGCAAGACCGGGATCTCAACAAAAAATCGCTGGAAAGCCTTGTGAAGGTCGGGGCTTTCGACTCGTTCGGCTTGGATCGGGGACAGCTTTTGGAAAGCCTCGACGACCTCGTCCGGTTTAATCAAGCCGCCAAAAAGAGCGCTTCGAGCAACCAAACATTCCTTTTTTCCGGAGAAAAGCAATTCAGCAAAATAAAATTGAAGCCCGCAAAACCGGCCGACAAGAAGTCGATGCTCTCGTGGGAAAAAGAGCTTCTCGGCCTTTATCTCACCGATCATCCCGTGAGCGGCCACGCCGCAAAACTCAGAAGCAGCGAACTTATTAAACCCGTCCGTTATGCCCTCTCGCTCCCCAAGAGCGGCGAGCGCTCCCGCAAAATCATCATGGGGGGTGTCATCACGAAAACACAAAAGATCGTGACGAAAAACGGCCAGCCGATGATGTTCGTCACACTGGAGGATATGTCCGATTCGATAGAACTTTTGGTTTTCAATAGTACTCTCAAAAACAATCCGGACACCTGGCAGGAAAACAAAGTGGTGATGGTGGAAGGATGCATCTCGTGGAAGAACGGTGACACCAAATTCATTTGCGACCGCGTGAAGGAACTGTAAAGGGCGGGGAGATTTCCCCCAGCTTGTTTGTTTAAAAGAGTAGTTGACAAAAAATAATAAACATGATAAAATAGGCACAATTGGTTGCCGGGTATTTCTTTTTTATCCGGAAATCAAGAGGGGTTAAGTTCTTTGTCATATTTATTCACATAACAGAAAGGAATACGCCATGTTGGTAGTATTTTTTATTATCGTTGCACTCGTCATCGGTTACTACGCAGGGAAGAAGATCAATCAACCTCTTCCCATCACCGTTGACCTTCAGACATTCGAACGCATGTTCGATAATCTCAATGGCCAAGCCGACGGCGCTGGATCTATCGTCGTTCAAACCACAAAACAACTCACGGCGGCATCGCGGGGTAAAATGATTTTTTCGGCTCCTGCCGAAGCCCAAAAAGCCGAGCAGGAGGCACTTGCATCCGCTGAGTCAAACGAGAACTCAGCGAAAAGCGTGGTAGAAGACAGCGAACAGACAGCCCGCAGTCTTGAGCAACAGGCTCAAGATGTCCGGAAAAACGGCAAGGTGAGGGCGGAATCGATGAAACACCTAGCCCAAGGACAGCGTATCAGAGCTGAAAAGCTCAAGGGAATGCAACAATATATGTAAACTAGGGCATCCATCTTGCCCATCCAACCCCGCACGACATTCGTCGTTGCGGGGTTGATTTCTTTTCCCTATAATACCCCCATATGGCAAAACTCAAGAAAATAGAGGAAATACGGCACTCGCTCGCGCACTTGCTTGCGGCAGCGGTTTTGAAAAAATTCCCGAAAGCGAAACTCGGCATCGGGCCCGTGATCGAGAACGGCTTTTACTACGACTTCAAGCTCCCCCGTCCCCTGACGCTGGATGATTTGAAGGAGTTCGAGCACACGATGCGCGCGCTCGTCATGGAAAAGCTTCCGTTCTCCGGCAAGAAGATAACTCCGGCCGCAGCGAAAAAATTATTCAAAGACCAGCCGTTCAAACTCGACCTTATCAAAGAATTCGTCAAGGAAAAGAAACCACTCACGATTTACATCACCGGCAAGGCGCCAAATACCAAGTACCAAATACCAGCTACTGAATACTTCGTGGATCTCTGCCGCGGCGGCCACGTGAAAAACACTTCGGAAATAAACACCGACAGTTTTAAATTAACCTCCGTCGCCGGCGCTTACTGGCGCGGCAACGAGAAGAACCCCCAGCTCCAGCGGATCTACGGCGCGGCATTCATGACCAAGAAGGAGCTTGACGAGTATTTCGCCATGATTGAGGAGGCTAAGCGGCGCGATCACAAGAAACTCGGCGTCGAACTCGATCTTTTCACGTTCTCCGATCTCGTGGGCGCGGGACTTCCCCTCTGGACGCCAAAAGGCACGATTCTCCGCAATATCTTAGACGACTTCGTCTGGGAACTCCGCAAGGGATACGGCTACGAAAAAGTGGAAATACCCCACATCACTAAAAAAGACCTCTATGAGACGAGCGGCCACTGGGAAAAATTTCAAGATGACTTATTCAAGATAAAAACCCGCGAAGGACATTTATTCGCGATGAAGCCGATGAACTGCCCTCACCACACGCAGATATATGCAAGAAAACCTTGGAGCTACCGCGACCTTCCCCAGCGCTACGCGAACACGACGATGTGCTTCCGAGACGAACAGTCGGGAGAACTCTCCGGACTTTCCCGCGTCAGAAGCTTCACGCAAGACGACGCTCACGTTTTTTGCCGCCTTTCCCAAACCAAGGAGGAATTTTTGAAAATTTGGGACATCGTCCACAAATTTTATGGCGTCTTCGGGTTCAATCTTCGCATCAGAGTTTCCACCCACGACCCGAAACATCCGGAAAAATACCTAGGTGACAAGAAAAAATGGCAGTTCGCGGAATCAATGCTCTACGAAATAGTAAAAGAAAAAAAAGCGGATACTTTCCCCGGCGTCGGCGAAGCGGCTTTCTACGGACCGAAGCTCGACTTCATGGCTAAAGATTCTCTCGGCCGTGAGTGGCAGGTGGCAACTATACAACTCGACGTCAATATGCCCGAACGATTCGACCTCACCTGCGTAAACGAAGAGGGTAAACCGGAGCGAATCGTGATGATTCACGCCGCGATCATGGGTTCCATCGAAAGGTTCCTTTCAATCATCATCGAACACTTGGCCGGCGATTTCCCGGTCTGGCTTTCGCCTATCCAGGCCCGCGTCATTCCGATAGCAGACCGGCACCGGGAGTACGCTGAAAAAATAACAAGTGAATTGAAAGACAAGGGTATACGCGTTGACATCGCCTCGACCGGCGAAACCCTCGGCAAGAATATCCGCGAGGGAGAATTGGAAAAGATTCCCTATCTCCTCATCGTCGGCGATAAGGAAATCGAGGCAAAATCAGTGAACGTCCGCGAGCGCCATAAAAAAGAAACCTCGACCGTTTCGATCGAGAAATTCATAGAAAAGATAAAGAAAGAAAAGGAAGAGAAGAAATAGAAAAAAATTTCCGAGGTGGTACGTTATGCACCACCTCGTTTTTTAAAATTTTTTCTCGGTCACTTCCGCCAGGGTCCCGGCATCTCGGAAGAACCGACAAGATCTTCACCGAGCTCGTCGTCCGGCGGCGAAGTGACTTCTTTCGGCACATGCCAGCTTACTATAGTGGCAAGAAGAAGAGTCGGCGCAAGAATGAGACCGATAACAAGCAACAATCTTTTCATAACGATGCCTCCGGTTTTTAGTGTGCGGCTTGTTTTAAAATAATATACAATCGTACTTACCATGGGTCAAGAAGGGAAAAAACTGCTGGTTATCGTGGGGCCGACGGCGTCCGGAAAAAGCTCTTTAGCTATAGAACTGGCCAAAAAACTCAACGGCGAAATTATATCCGCCGATTCGCGGCAAATTTATAAGGGCCTGGAAATAGGATCCGGGGCCGTCACCAAAAAAGAAAGCCAAGGGATCAAACATCACCTGATAGGCATCGCTTCACTAAAAAGCACTGCATCGGCGGCACGGTACCAAAAGCTCGCGAGAAACGCCATGAGGGATGTCTGGAGCCGCGGCAAACTGCCAATTGTCTGCGGCGGCACGGGATTCTACATCCAAGCCGCGGTTGACGGCATCATCATGCCCTCGGTAAAGCCGAACAAAAAACTCAGGATAAAACTTGGGGACAAGACCGCGCGGGAGCTCAGTGAAATGCTCCGCGCACTGGATCTCAAACGATGGCAATCTATAGACAAGAATAATAAAAGACGCCTCGTGAGATCCATTGAGATAGCCCGGTCGCTCGGGAGCATTCCCCCGCTTAAATCCAAACCGATAGAAGCCGATGTTGAGTTCCTTGGAATCGACATTTCCAAGGATGAACTGGCACGGTTGATAAAGAAACGGGTTAAGGGGATGATCAGACGCGGGTTCATAGATGAAACAAGAAAGCTGATAAGGAACGGCATGCCGGAAGAGAAGATCAATGAGTTTGGTTTCGAATATCGAGATGCCGTCGCATATTTGAACGGAATTATAAAGTCGAAGGCGGCCCTGACAGACTCGATGGCGAAGCAGTCGCTACAATACGCCAAGCGTCAGATGACATGGTTCCGTAGGGATAAACGCATTCATTGGTCAAAAAACAAGACGGAAACAACTAAAATAGTCAAAGAGTTCTTCGAGAAAAAGACAACCAGAATTTCTAATCGACCTAATTAGAAATTTGATTTGACTTCTCCTCTGAATCCCCTATAATAAAGTTAAATCAAACCTATGGGTGGCGTACCTACCAAACATCATTCAAAATCGAAGGTTGGCAGACGGCGTTCACAACTCGGCATGAAGAAAGTGAACGTCATCCCATGCCCCGAGTGCGGGGGGCCGGCATTACCGCACAAGATTTGCCCGCAATGCGGAACGTACGTGAAAGTTGCAAAATCTAAGCCGCAAACTTCGAACACAACGCAACAATAAGAGCATGGCGACGCGCCATTTAGCCCGCACGATTGTCCTTCAATCACTCTACGAGTGGGATTTTTACGGCAAAAAAACGGATCTCGCCGAAATACTCGACCGGAACTTGAACGAATTCGGCCCCGGCATTGATGAACCGGAGTTTGCGTGGAGACTTATGAAAGGCATCATCGAACACCTTCCCCAAATCGACGAGTTCATTCGAACCTACGCCAGCGAGTGGCCGCTTGAACAAATTGCCATTGTCGACCGGAATATCCTTCGCATCGGGCTCTACGAACTCATTTATGCCGATAAGAATGAAGTTCCACCGAAGGTCGCCATCAACGAAGCGATCGAGATAGCAAAGAATTACAGCGGACAAAATTCCCCCCGATTCATCAACGGGGTTCTCGGCACTGTCTATAAAGAAATGGAGGAAGGAAAAATCAAGCTTTAGCCCCGAGGATTTTTTTTACCTCTTTCCAAATTTTTTCGTGAATCTCCCCAATTGTGAGGAGTTTATTATTTTTTACGCACTCAACAATGACGAAATCCTTTGGAAACATCTTGGCCATTTCAAGGTACGTTCTCTCGGCCCGCTGCAAATGCTCGATGCTCCCTTCATGGATATCGCGTTGCTTGCCGCCTAAATACTTCCTCGAGCGCTTCTTCCCGATCAAGTAATATGCAATATTTGCAGGAACGTGGAGTATCACCGAGGCGTTTGGTTTCGGTATCCCCATAATCCCGTATTCGAAATCGTGAACCCACCGCAGGTACTTCTTTCTCTCTCCGACATTCTCTATCTTCGCCCCTTGGTGTCCCATATTGGAAGGCACGTACCGGTTGGAAACGACCACCCTCCCCGAGTCAATCCAATTTTTTATCTTTGGTCCGACATCAAACCGATCGAGCGCATAAAATATGGAAGCCTTGTACGGCCCCACTTCCTTGAGCGTCCCGTAGCGCCCGTTTAAATACCGTTCCACGAAAAAAGCCGACGGCTTGCCGTATTGGGGAAAATCAAAGGTCGCAATCTTGAAACCTTCCTTTTGCAATCTTCTCAAGAGAAGTTTGAATTGTTCCCCCTTTCCCGATCCGTCGATTCCTTCCACCACGATGAACTTTCCCTTTTTCATAAATATCATTATATAAGATTATTTCTCTTCTTTAAATAAATCCTCCCTCCCCGAAGAAGCCTTTCCCGGAGCGAGGCGGCGGCTTTCTGAGCGACGACGAAGAAGCAGGAAAATAGGACTGTTTAAATCCCGACGGTTTCTTTAAAGAAACCGAGGTTGAGTTCCGCATTTTCCGTGGCGGATGAGGAAAAGCGAACAAAAAGCCACCCGAGCGGAGGGTGGCTGATGAGCGGGAGGGAGGATTTATTTTTTAATCCACAATCTCCACCCCCATATTCTTGGCAGTCCCTGCGATGATTTTCATTGCCGCGTCGATGTCGTGAGCATTCAAATCGATCATTTTTTGCTCGGCAATCTTCTTCAAATCGTCTTTCGTAATCTTACCAACCGCTTTCCTCCCGGGTTCAGCGGAAGCTTTTTCGAGGCCGGCAGCTTTCTTTAAAAGAGCCGATGCCGGGGAAGTTTTCAGCTTAAAATCGAACGACCGATCTTCATAGATGGTTATTTCGGCCGGAATGACGTCCCCCATCATATCCTTGGTCGCTTCGTTGAACTGCTGCACGAAAGCCCCGATATTAACGCCGTGCTGGCCGAGAGCCGGCCCAATCGGCGGTGCTGGGGTCGCTGCCCCCGCTTTGATCTGTAGTTTGAGTACTGTTTTGATCGGTTTTGCCATAAAATTTATTGATATTTATTTCCGTTATAACTTCCTCACTTGCAGTGAGTCTAATTCGACGACGGTATCTCTTCCGAAAATGGGGACGAGAACCTTGATCCTTCCCCGTTCCTCGTCGATCTCGGAGATTCTTCCCTCCTGATCTTTGAACGGGCCGTCGGTTATTTTTACCATTTCATCCACTTTAAAGTCAACTTTGAATTTCGGCTCCTGTCCGCCCATCCGCATCATGAGTTCGTCGACTTCTCCCTTCGAAAGCGGCGTCGGCTTCGTTGAATCGGCTCCGACGAATCCCGTGACACGCGGCGTATTTCTTACTACATACCACGAATCGTTGTCCAAAATCATGTGAACAAGAACGTAACCGGGATAAATTTTTTCCTCCGTCTTTTGCCGCTTGCCGTTCTTGATCTTTATCTTCACCTCTTTCGGCACCACAACATCGAAGATTTTATCGGTCATGCCGAGCGACGATATCCTTTGCTTTAAATATTTCGACACTGCATCCTCGTAGCCGGAGTACGTATGCACCGCATACCAAGCCTTATTCCTTTGGATTGTATCTTTTTCCGGTTCCATTGTTAAAAAACGATCCGCTGGAGGATTTGAATGAAGACAAAATCGAGAATTCCTAAGAATGCCGCTAAACCGACGGAAAACCCTATCACGAAAAGGGTGTACCGAGTCGTCTCTTCGCGAGTCGGCCAATTTACCTTCTTCAGCTCCTGCTTGGAATCTTGTATGAAATTGCCTATTTTTTCGAACATGTCAGTAGGTACAAAATACCATGAAATCGTTATTTTATCAACCCTTTCAGGTTGGAGGCACCTTCCCGCAGTACCCTCGGCTCGCCGACCAAGGACACGAGGGTCGAAGGGGCGGAAATCAGATTCCCCCTCGAGGTATAAAAATCCACCTTGTCGCCGAAGTACTTTTTTGCTTCGCGTATGTTTCTTGAGGGCTTTTCCCCTTCCCAATTAGCGGAAGGTGCGACGAGGGGACCCGAAGCCGACAAGAAATCGCGAAGCCATACCGGCCCGGGAACGCGGAAAGCTAAACTGCTCTCTCCCCTCGTCAAATAATCAAATTTTCCGTGTGACATCGCAAAAATCAAACTCGTGGGTCCCGGCCAAACGATATTCATAATTTTCTTTTGCCGGTTCGAAGGCTGTACACCGAACTTCGCAAGGTCACGGGGAGAGGAAATAAGTATGATAAAAGGCTTCCGCGGATTTCTTTTCCGCAAGCGGTAAACACGATGAACTCCTTGAGCAGAAAAGGCCGAAGTAACAATACCGTAAATGGTATCTGTCGGAAAAATTCCCACTGCACCGTTTCGAAGTGATGCGGCGAGATTATTCTTCAGCTCTTTCGAGATTTTCCCTCGGTACTTCATCGGAGACGAATGATTCATGTCGAAGATGAAAAAGGAATTTATAAATGAGGAAGGTGACAAAACCGACCACGACTCCTCCCACGATATCCGACGGATAATGGGTGCCGACGAATATCCTTGCGATGCCCATGATCGTCGAAAGGATAAGGAACCAAGTTCCCCACTTTTTGTTCATTGAAAGAAGAACGAAGGATACAGCAAAGAAAAAAGCTGCGTGCGCCGACGGAAATGATGGGCCATTCGCTGCTATAAGCGGAGTGATATTGAGAAATGCAGACGGCCGTTCACGCGGAAAGAAAAAATCGATAAGCGCGGTCAGAACGGAATAAGAAACAAGAGCGGTAAAAATGAGAGAAAGGAAAACCATGAGCTTGTTTTTTGTCCCCTCGCGCTTGAAAACGAAAAAAAGGAGTGCTACTCCCATAAGATACGGCAAATACTCCGCCAAAAAGATACCGAAGAAATCCACAATACCCGAAATGCCGGACAGCCCGTTGATCAATTGAAAAACCTTGAGGTCCAAAGCCATCGCTTCTTTACTTCTTCACAAAAGGTAAAAGGCCCATAACCCTCGCCTGTTTGATAGCCTTTGCAAGCCTCCGTTGATGCTTCGCACAAATATGGCTATGGCGCGGATCGATGATTTTAAGCTGGCTCGAGACGAACTTCTTCAAAGTATCGACATCATGGTAATCGATGACCTTCGAGTTCTGCGAACAAAAAAAACACTGTTTTTGCTGTTTCATGGCAATAAATATCTTTTCCCTTAAAACGGTATATCTTCCGGCTTTATCTCGGTTTCCTCGAGATTGATCTCCGGCAATTCTTCTTCTCGACGATCTTCTTCTGGAGCCGGCGTTGACGTTCCCGCTCCGCCTGTCCTCGGTCCCAACTGCATCCGTTCAGTCACGATTTCGGTCGTCTTCCGCTGCACGCCCTGCTTATCCTGCCAAGACCGAGTTTGAAGCCTTCCCTCAATTAAAACGGAACTCCCCTTTCTTAAGAATTGATTGGCAACTTCCGCCTGCCGTCCCCACACCACCACGTTATGAAATTCTGTTTTCTGTTGGCGCTGGCCGGACTTATCCGAAAAGAAGCTGTTTGTGGCAACGCCGAACGAGCAAACCGATTGACCTCCGGGCGTCTGCCGGAGTTCCGGATCCCTCGTAAGATTGCCGAAAATGAATACCTTATTGAGATTCATGTTAATTCAAAATCTCTTCTATTTTCTTTTCCAAACTCTCGTTAGTGAGCACGCTCTCTTCCTTCCTCTTGAATGAGCTTGAGTAATTTGACCTTTCGCGCAAAGACGAGAAGCTGCCCCGCATCGATTCACCCATTCCTTTTTCAACCCGTCTCTTGTCGGTATTGCCGAGCGTATACCTTAAAACTGACCCTTCCAAATTCAAAGGATCGTGGATCGCTTGCGCAGCTTCGGAGTAAGCGGCAAAGATTACCGTTCCCAAAAAAGCATATTTTTCTTTCCTGATTGGATACCCCAATTGCATTTTTTGGAGAGGTTTTTCCTCAACGATGTCACACCCATTCTTTTTAAGAATGTCCGTGACGGGAGAGGCGTTTTCCTCTTTTACCCAAAACGTTATTTCGTAATTATTTTTGTCCTTCTCCTCCATCTGGTGTAGTTTGAGTCACATTATCAGAAACGACGGTTCCTGTCAATTTTATCTTCATTTCGCGCAAAGCTTCTTCTGGTATCTTTCTCACCCCCGTACCAGCCGGTATGAGGCGGCCAATGATCACATTTTCCTTGAGGCCTTTCAATGAATCAACCTTTGCTGCAACGGCGGCTTCAACGAGCACCCGTGCGGTTTCCTGGAATGAGGCGGCCGAAAGGAAGCTCTCGGTAGCAAGCGCGATTCTCGTAATACCAAAGACCTTCTGGACGGCGCGCGGCGGTTTTTTCTTCGATCGCTTCGCTTCCTTTGCAACCGTTATGAATTTGGACTTGCCAACGATTTCCCCGAGCATGAATTCAGTATCGCCCGGATCTTTCACGGTAACTTTGGAGAGCATCTGCCGCACCATGATTTCGATGTGCTTATCGTTGATGACCGACCCCTGCGTCACATAAATCTTTTGAATTTCGTTCACCACGTAGTGGATGAGTTCATTGAGGCCGCGATAGGCAAGAATTTCCCGCAAGTCCATCGGTCCTTCGTATATTTGCTCGCCGCGCCGTACCGTATCCCCGATTTTAACTCGAATGCCAGCGCGCGGCGGAACCAAATATTCATAAACATTCTTCTCTTTCGAAGTTCTCCTACCTCTCCGCTTCACGCCGGACGATGCTTCTTCCCTGACTGCAATGACGGTCGAAAGGCCTCGATCGGCAATGTCGGTCACAATGCCGTCCGCCCGTACCAAGGTTGCTTTCCCTTTCGGAATCCTAGATTCGAAGATTTCCTCGATTCTCGGCAAGCCGTGCGTAATATCTGATCCGGCAATACCGCCAATGTGGAACGTTCGGAGCGTAAGCTGGGTACCAGGCTCACCAATGGATTGGGCAGCTATGACGCCGACTGCTTCTCCCCGCTCAACTCTCTTATTCCTTCCCAAATCCAACCCGTAGCACGTCGCACAAATGCCGGAAGCTGCTTTGCAGGTAATAGGCGTTCTCACCTTAATCAACTCTAATTTCGAATTTTGAATTTCCTTCGCCGCTTCACGGCCAATCGGCTCGCCAGCCTTCACAACAACCTTCCGGTCGATGCGGATATCTTCCAATGCCGTCCGCGAAAAGATGCGCTCGGCGAACGAATAACCATACGCATCCCCTTCGGCTCGTATGATTTCAATTCCTTCCTTCGCGCCGCAATCTTCTTCGCTTATGAAAACGTCCTGCGCGACATCAACCAAGCGCCGTGTAAGATATCCGGCAGCTGCGGTCTTCAAAGCCGTGTCGGTCGAACCCTTTCGAGCGCCGTGGGCGCTGATGAAGTATTCGAGAACACCCAATCCTTCCTTGTACGAGGACTTAGCGGGCAATTCTATCGTTTCCCCACGCACGTCTTGAATCAATCCTTTCATGCCAACCATCTGGATCATTTGTGACCAGCTGCCACGTGATTTGGAATTCAAAATCATGGAAAGAGGATTCTCTTCTGTCAGCGTTTGGGGAAGGATTTTTGCAATGCGTTCCCGAGCATCGGTCCAAATTGTAATGATTCTGCTCTTCCGCTCTTCGAATGTTAGGAGTCCTTCGTTATATTGGTCCTCGATTAAAGCAACCTCCTTTTCGGCTCCTTCGAGGATACCTTTCTTTTCTTTGGGAAGTATCGTATCGAGCATGCCCCACGTTATCGAGGAGATCGTCGAGTAGTAAAAACCAAGATCTTTAATCTTATCGACGTAAAACCTGCTCTCATCCACGCTTCGATCCTCAATGATCCGGGAAACTAAACTCTTCAATCCACCCTTGTCGAGCGTATCGTTCACATATTCGAAATCATCCGGCAGAACCTCGTTGAAAACGAGACGGCCGAACGATGTCTCCATAAGTTTTCCTTCAACATACACTTTAACCATCGCACTTATGTCGACTAATCCGTTTTCAACGGCAAAGGAAAGATCTCGGACGTCAGCGAATGATTTCCCCTCCCCCTTTGCACCCTTCTTCACATGGGTCAGGAAGTAAACACCCAAAATGACATCATTGGTCGGTGTGACAATCGGTCCGCCGTCGGCCGGCTTCAAAAGGTTCTTTCCGGCATCCATGAGATTTTCCGCCTCGTACTGCGCCTCGGCAGTCAAGGGCAAATGAATGGCCATTTGGTCTCCATCGAAATCGGCATTGAAGGCGGTACAAACCAAAGGCGGGATCCGAATTGCAAGATCTTCAATAAGAACGGGTTTGAATGCTTGAATGCCGAGACGGTGAAGAGTCGGGGCGCGATTTAAAAGCACTCTCCTTGATTGAATGACTTCTTCCAAAATTGCCCATACTTCCGGCGGACCTTGCTCAATGAGCCGGTTTGCTTGTTTGATATTGAATGCAAACCCGCGCTCTATTATTTTATTGATGACGAACGGCCGGAAAAGTTCAATTGCCATATTCTTCGGAAGACCGCATTCATTGAGCTTCAATTCGGGGCCGACAACGATAACCGAGCGGCCGGAATAGTCGACGCGTTTTCCAAGAAGATTCTGGCGGAACCGTCCTTGTTTCCCTTTTAACATATCGGCAAGCGATTTCAAAGGTCGACGCTTGGACGATAAAAGTTGACTCCCCAAACGAGCCGTGTTGTCGATAAGAGCATCCACCGCTTCCTGGAGCATTCGCTTTTCGTTCACAATAATGACTTCAGGCGACTTCAGCTCGATAAGCTTCTTCAATCGATTATTCCGATTGATAACCCGAGCATAGAGATCGTTCAAATCGGCCGTCGCGTAGAAACCACCGTCCAAAACCACCATCGGGCGGAGTTCTGGAGGAAGGACTGGCAACGTCGTTAAAACCATCCACTCGGGACGGACACCGGACTTCAACATCGAGCGGACAAGCTTCAGTCGAAGAAGGATCTTCTTCTGCTTCAGAGCGTCGCTCACTTCTTCCAATTCTTTTTCGAGCTGTTTCAAAAGGGCCTTCAGATCGACGCTTTCCATGATCTTCCGTATCGCTTCTGCTCCTTGGCCTGCCTCGAAAACATCGCCAAACCGCTCGACTAAGCTGTAGTACTCATCTTGGCTCAAAATCAACCCCGGCTTCAAAAGTGAAAGGATTTCTTTGACTTCGGTTTGCTTCTTTTTGAGCTCTTCTGATTTAAAACCTTCCTCCTTCAACGACTTGAATTCTTTACTGACGCTCTCCAGAGCTCTTTTTTTATTCTCCTCGTTCACCTTGGTGACGATATACGCTGCATAGTAGATCACCTTCTCGAGTTTCGGTTCGGAAATGTTCAGAACAAGACTGAGGCGCGAAGGGACCGTTTTCAAAAACCAAATGTGAGCGACCGGCGCGGCAAGCTTGATGTGCCCCATCCGTTCCCGTCGAACTGATGAATGGGTGACTTCAACGCCGCATTTTTCGCACACAATACCCTTAAACTTCACCTTTTTGTACTTTCCACAGTAGCACTCGTAATCCCTCGTGGGCCCGAAGATCCGTTCGGAAAACAAACCATCCTTTTCCGGACGCTGCGTCCGATAGTTCAACGTTTCCGGCTTCGTCACTTCCCCGTAGATCTTTTCGCCATCCGGCCCCTTATGAGCGGACCATTCCATGATCTCGTCCGGCGAGGCTAACTTGATACCGATTTTTTTGATGTCGTCTCTGGTCATGGTCGTAATATTTGGTTATTCGTTTTCTTCGTTTTGACCTTCCTCTTCGCGACTATGCTCGTACTCGTAATTCACGTCGAGCCCCAAGGATTTCATTTCGGAAACTAACACATTGAACGAAGCGGGGACGTTCGGCTTGCGTATTTCCTGTCCCCTGATGATCGATTCAAATGCCGCCGAGCGGCCCATGACGTCGTCCGACTTGATGGTCAGCATTTCTTGAAGCGTATGTGCCGCTCCGTATCCCTCGAGCGCCCACACTTCCATTTCCCCGAAACGCTGTCCCCCGAGATTCGCCTTTCCGCCTAAAGGCTGCTGGGTAATTAAGGAGTATGGTCCGGTGGATCTGACATGCATCTTGTCTTCCACCAAGTGATTCAATTTCATGATGTACATATAGCCGACGGTAATCGGTTCAGTAAAGGGCTGGCCCGTAAGACCGTTCATAACCGTCATCTTTCCGGTCGATTCGTATCCCGCAGCAACAAGCTCGTTTTTAATGTCCTCGTCAGACGCACCGACGAAGTTCTTTACAACGGCCCGATAGCCGAGTTTTTTCGCGGCGAGACCTAAACTCACCTCCATAATTTGACCCAAATTCATGCGGGAGACGACGCCCAAAGGATTCAAAACGATATCAACCGGTGTTCCGTCCGCAAGATACGGCATATCTTCCACTTTCCGTATTTGGGAAATGACACCTTTGTTGCCGTAGCGCCCCGCAAGTTTGTCGCCCGCTTTGATTTTCCGGAGCTGTGCAACTTCCACCTGGATCTTTTTAATGATGCCGGGGTCGAGCTTGTCACCTTTGTCACGCGAAAATATCTTGATGCCAATCACTCTTCCTTCCTTGCCATGCGGCAGCGTCAGTGATGTATCCTTGATATCTCTTGCCTTCTCACCGAAAATGGCGCGGAGGAGCCGCTCTTCGGAAGTAAGTTCCGATTCCCCTTTCGGAGAAATCTTTCCGACCAAAATATCGTTCGCACGCACTTCGGCACCGATCCGAATGATTCCTTCGGCATCCAAATTCCTCAATTTTTCTTCAGAGACATTCGGAATATCGGGCGTCGTTATTTCGGGGCCCAACTTCGTGTCTTTTACGAGACAGGTGTGCGTATCGATGTATACCGAGGTAAAGAGATCCTCGCGAGCAACCCGCTCGGAAACGACGATGGCATCTTCGAAGTTCGCTCCATAAAACGGAACGAAGGCAACGAGAAGATTCTTACCGAGTGCTAAAACACCATTTTCGGTCGCCGGACCGTCTGCTAAAACCGTTCCGGGTTTCACTTTCTCGCCGACTGAAATGACCGGCCGCTGCGACATGCAGGTCGAATTGTTTGATCGTTTAAATTTATAAAGATTGTAAACTTTGTTTCCCTTTTCCGATTTCACCGTTATGGAACGACCGTCGACTTCGGAAACAACCCCGTGGACGTCCGCGACGATAACTTGCCCCGAGTCGACGGCGGCTTTTTCTTCTTCGCCGGTACAAACGAGCGGCGCTTCGGCCATGAGCGGGGGTACCGCCTGGCGTTGCATGTTCGAGCCCATGAGCACTCGGTTGGCATCGTTGTGCTCCAAAAACGGTATGAGAGCCGTCGAAACGCTGATCATTTCGTTCGTTGAAACATCTATAAAGTCAACTTCGGTCGCTTGGCACGTCGAGGGATTTCCCTTCACGCGGGCCGGAACGATTTTTTCCAGAATCTTCCCTTCGTCGTCGGTTCTCACGTCCGCTTGCGTGATATTGTACTTTTCCTCATCGAACGCGTTTAGCCACACTAGCTCGTCGGTGACTTTTCCGTTCTTCACACGGTAGTACGGCGATTCCAAAAATCCGTATTCATTGATCCTCGCACACGTCGCAAAGTAATTCACAATACCGATATTCGCACCTTCCGGCGTTTGAATTGGGCAAATCCTCCCGTAGTAAGAAAGGTGCACATCCCGAACCTCGAAGCCAGCCCGTTCCCGCGTGAGTCCTCCCGGACCCATAGAAGAAACCCGCCGTTTATGCTCGAGTTCGGCCAAAGGATTCACTTGATCCATGAACTGTGACAAGGTCGACGAAGCGAAGAAATCTCGCACCACCGAAGTCAAAAGCTTGTAGTTTACGAGCTGCGCCGGCTGGAGAGTTGAACGGTCGAGTGTTGACATCTTGTCTTGAATCCCCCGTTTTAACCGCGCAAAACCGATCCTCAACCGAAGCTGCACTAATTCCCCAACGGACCTGATACGTCGGTTACCCAAGTGATCAATATCGTCCGGTTCGGACGATTGATCGTTGTTGAGCCGCACGATTTCCGAAATGACCGCAACTAAATCGTCCACATCAAGAACACGACTGTCCTTCTTCGTAACGTTCAAACGCTGATTGAATTTATATCTTCCGACCGGACTTAAATCGTATCGGTCGAAACGCGAAAACATGGGTTCGATGAGGAATTTTGCGTTCTCGAGCGTTGCGAGTTCGCCCGGCCGTAATCGCTTGTAAATTTCGAGGAACGACTCATCGCGAGTTTTTGATTCATCTTTGGCAAGTGTGACGTCGAGATATTTCAAAGCCCCTACATCAACTTTCGCGAAGGCTTTCTTAATTTCCTCATTCGTCTCAAAACCGAAAATCCGAAGGAGTTGCGTCACCGGAGCTTTCCTCCGCCGATCAATCTTCACGCTCACAACACCATCCGCCTCGGTCTCGAATTCGAGCCAAGCCCCCCGATTGGGAATCAACTTTGCGCCAAAAAGCTTCCTCCCTCTCCATACGTTCGCCGTAAAGTATGCCCCGGGTGATCGAATGATCTGCGAAATGACAACCCGTTCCACGCCGTTCACAATAAACGTTCCCCGCGCAGTCATAACCGGAAAGTCACCCAAATACACCTCCTGCACCTTTGTATCCTTGGTAAGCTTGTTGACAAGCTTGATGTTTGCCCGAAGTGGCGCTTCGTACGTCAAATCCTTTTCCATCGACTGCGCTTCCGTATACTTCGGCTCGTCGAATTTATAATCCAAAAAACTCAACTCCAGCTCGTTCCCGCTGTGATCTTTAATGGGTGAAATCTCATCAAAGAGTTCGCGGAGTCCCTTTTCAAGGAACCATTGATATGAATCGACCTGGATACCGAGCCAATTGTCCGGTGCGAATGCCTGCTTTTTATGAGAAGAAAAAATTTTGACTTTTTGCATGGTTTTTTGGATTTGACGACTTTATTTTATAAATATTTCGATTGTTTTTGATTGTTCTCTTGAAGAGTTTTCGAGAAAAACGTCGTCCCGGAAGCATTCGAGAAATAATACAGGTAACTTGTCTGCGCCGGATTCACGGCAGCCTCGATCGCATTCCTGCCGGGATTCGAAATCGGCGTAGGAGTCCATCCGGTATGGAGATACGTGTTATACGGCGAAGCAATCTTCGTATCGGCGCCGGAAGGAACAAGATTGGCGCACGTGAGAAGCTCACCGTCGCACTTCGCATATGAAAGGGTTGCATCGACCTGAAGCGGCATGCCGATGGCGATCCGCCGTAAAAGTATTCCCGCTACGATTTCCCGATCGGTCGTCGTGGAAACCTCCCGCTCTAAAAACGAAGCCAAGATCAATCGGTCGTACCAATCCTTCTCGTCGGCAATGAGAGGCCACGCCTTCACCTCGAACGTATCCAGCATTTTTCTAACCACGTCATTGGGGCTCGATGATAAAGCGAAATTATAGGTATCCGGAAACAAAAATCCTTCAAGTGAAGAAGCATTGGCCAAAAACTGATACTGGGTTGAGAGACTCTTGAAATCGAAACTCGCGAGCGCGTTTGGCGTAATGACACCCTTCGAAGAAAGTATTTGATCAATATCCTTCACCGTCGCCCCTTCCGGTATTTGAACGGTTACGTCATTGACGCCTCCCGACTGAAGAAGCCCCACGATCTGCGGAACACTCATGGTACCGGCGAGTTCGTAGATGCCGGGCTGAAAGCGAGTTGCGCTTCCCGTCAAAAAAGAATAGACCTTGAAAACGGCGATTGATCGGATAAGCGAGTTCCTCGAAAGCTCGGCTCCTATTTCCTTGAAGCTCTCGCCTTTTTGAACGACGAACTTGACGGGCGTCGTCGTTGCGAAACTTGGTTGTAGACCGTAAAAAAAGTAAGCTGCCATAAGAATGAGAACCAAAAAAATTCCTAACACGAATAGGAGACGCGAGGCTATTAAACCTCTTTTATCATCTTGAGGATTCAAGTTTAATATGTTGAATTATACTGAACAGTATTGCAATAGTCAAGATGCTGGACCCCCCATAGCTCACGAATGGCAACGTTATCCCGGTTACCGGCACCAAGCCGAGATTTGAACCCACGTTGATCGCAATTTGGACTAAAAGAACCACTCCGCAGCCGAAAACAAGAAACTTGAAACTATTGCTGCCGGATCGCAAACCGATATCCGTGAGTCTATAAAAAATAACGAGGAATGTCAACAACATAATGATATCGCCGAACACTCCCCACTCTTCGGAAAAGGCCGCAAAGATGAAATCGGTTTGCGCTTCCGGAAGGAAATGGAATTCGGTCTGTGTTCCCTGCCCGTATCCCTTACCCCAAAAGCCGGCAGACCCGATCGCAATCTTCGCTTGAATAACATTGTAATTGATGCCGAGAGGATCCTTTTGCGGCGAAAGAAACGCAACCAAGCGCTCCCGCTGATACTCCTTCAAAAAGAAACTCCAAATAAGGACGGCAATAAGCGCGAAGGCAATGAGCCCGATAAAAAACCTCTTCACATTGATGCCGCCCACGAGAACGAATCCGACCCAAATGCTCATGATGACGATGGCTGATCCCAAATCGGGGTGAATCGCCGTGAGGAGCGTCGGAACCAATGCAAGGCCCAGGGAAGAAAAAAGATACTTGCTCCTCCACGCCGCGAGGTACCGCGACGTAAAGAAACTCGCGAGAAGAAAAATAAGCCCCAGTTTTGCAAATTCCGCCGGCTCAAATTGGAAAAAGCCGAATGAAAGCCAGCTTTTACTTCCCCGTACGATGCGGGACTGAAGATTGGAAATAAGGAGGAGAAAGATGGAAAACGCATAAAAACCGTACTTGAAAATCGGCCATTTGAGTATCCAACGCCAATTGAGCTGGCTCCCAAAAATGATGATAGCAAACCCTATTGCATACCAAATAATTTGCTTCCCAAAAAAAGAAGCATCATAGGGAGCAAGAACGCCGAGACTCATGGCCGCAAGAGCTCCCAAGGCTGCAATGAGTACCCAGTCTATTTTTTTCAAATCGCTCAAAAATTGCATAGAACCTGCCTTACTCCTCCGCGTAAAGGTACACCTCAGGCTTGGCACCGGTCAAATCAACGCCGGAGAAAGCTTCGGACGGGAAGAGAATTGAAAATCCGGAGCTTCCGAAGCTTCCGACGTCGTTCACAACTGTGCTGCCCACAAAAAGAGGGTCGCCGTATTTATCGAGAACAAATCCGACGACTTTTACGGCAGAAATATTGACCGGACTGCCGTTTGCAAGAGTTCCGGTAAGAGCAATTTGATTGGTACTCGACGAAAGCGTCGGTCCCACCGAGATTGAAAGCGACGGAATAATGAAATCGACAGCCTTCGCCCATGAGACCGTCCCCGTGACACTCCATACGGCTTTAGTGATTCTTCCGACGTCGTACGAACTTCCATCATATTCCGCGACAAAGTACTTCGATTCACCCGGGAAGATGTTGTCGTAGCCATCGACCGTTCCGACGAGATTTTGAGCGTCATCGAAGAACTGAACTTGGTAAGAAAAACTATGCATGCCGAGATCTTGATTTTGATTCACAACATCGATGGCCGCAAAGACTTTCCCCAACAACGTATCTTTGAAAAGAGAGGGACTTCCCGAAACTTCGAACGGTTTTGCTTCTTTGAGATAGCAAGGCATGCACGGCCCCCCGCAATCGACCCCTGTTTCTCCTCCATTTTGAATGCCGTCGGAACACGACGGCGCAGGGATCAACTTCGGCGCGAAAACTAAAAATAAAATAAAACCGAGAATGATCACATACAGTAAACCGAATATGAATTGTTTGGTGGTGCGGGACATTGCTTGATAAATTTTGAATGACTTAATTTCGAATAAATTACTTAATTCACAAATTCTCGAATTCAATCGAAATTCAAAATTCTGGAATTCTAAATTAGTTCGCTCTTTTGAATATCTTCTTCAGTTCCTCTTTTTTCACGCTGGCTCCGCCGATCAAAACGCCATCGACCTCGCGAGGTTTCAAAAAATCCGCAACATTCTTCGAGTCAACCGAACCGCCGTAGAGGACTTCGGGATTTAAGGAATGGAACCCGGAGAATAAGGTTTCTTTGATGAATTTCGCCATTTCAGCGCTGTCTTTCGGAGTATCGGAAGGATGATGAACAGCACCTCCGCTGATAGCCCAAATCGGTTCGTAAGCGACCGCCAAATTTCGAATTTTCCCTGCCTGCGCAGGCAGGAATTTTGAATTTCGAATGCCGGATAATCCTCTCACTAATTGCTTTCGAACGAACGCTCGGGCGGCATGAATCCCTTTTTTTCTCGCCGACATCGGTTCGCCGACACAAAGGATCACATTCAATCCGGCCGCAAAGGCAGCTTTTATTTTTTTATTCACCGTCTCGTCGGTCTCTTCGAAATATTTTCTTCGTTCCGAGTGGCCCACCAATGCCCATCGTACGCCGAGACTTTTTATCATAACTGGGGATGTTTCTCCCGTGAAAGCGCCTTCCGTCTCCCAAAACAAATTTTGAACGCCAACCTCGGCTCTTTTTGTTCGCCGAACGACAGCATTCAAAAAGACCGCGGGGGGAAAGAGTATAACGTCTTTTCGATCCGACAAACTTGAAAGTGACAGCGCTTCCCGTTCCGTCAAGGGATTCAACTTCCAATTGAAGGCCAATATTTTCATTGAATGAATTTTACCACGTATAACGATGAAGCAAAATATTCAATTTCACGGCAACGATGTCCTTCGCCACCGATAAGCGCGCGGAAAACTTCGGCCTCGGACATTCTGAAATCGCATCCGGAATACTTAATGCCGCTACCTTCAAATTCATGAGACGTGCAAGGACCGCAGCTTCGAAGCCAATTCCTTCTCCTTTCACGGAAACAGCTCTGAATACTCGCTCGGCCGCCTCTTCGCTAAAGCACCAAAAACGATTTCGGGGATTGAGGACCACTTCTGCGCCGTCTTTGAAAAGAGGGATCGCCTCGGCGAACCAGCCGAGCGGGACTTGCATTTTAACATCAATGAAAAGACGATAATTCCCCCTCGCCGAAAGCATACCGGATTTTACAACCGATCCTTTTTTACCGCCCACAGGAATTCCTTCCGCTCGCAAGTACGGGAAAAATTTTTTGAATTTTTCCATCATTTTCGTTTTAGCATCGGATGGATCGCCATCCACGACGACAACCTCGCATGAATAATCGACGGTTTTCAAGCGGCGATCAATGTCGACAAGCGTGAGTGATAGATCTTTTCCTTCATCGCAAACGGGAATCACAATAGAAAGAAATGGCTTCATGTCCTTAAACGACGGTATATTTCCGATTCCACCGCCTCCCGCGATTTACCATACCGTACGTACGATTTTTCTTTGAGCGCTTCCGCTTGGCTTTCGTTTCCCCGATCGGCTTTCGGCACAACGATATTGAAAGGCCGCGAAGTTTCTCCATTGATGAGAATCCTTGCATATGCTTGGTAATTGTCGATATTCACAAGGTCGTTCACGCTGAAAACCGGCTCGAATGTTTTGACCAAAAATTCCGCATCATGGGGACCCACCCTGAAGGAAATGGTCGATCCAACGTTCCCGAAAACGGCGTCCCTGGTTTTTTCGGAAAGTTGAGCGATAAATTGATGCGCAACGGTAAGATTCAATTTATACTTTCTTGCTTCGGAAAGAATGGTCGATACGGAATCGGTCGTAAAGTTTTGGAATTCGTCGATGAAAAGATAAAAATCCTTCCGCTTCGATTCGCTAACATCGGCCCTCCCCAAAGACGCCATGAGGATTTTTCCCACAAAAATCATGCCCAAGAGGTTCGCATTCAAATCGCCAACCTTCCCCTTTGAAAGATTGACGAGGAGGATTTTCCCAGAATCCATGATCTCCCGAAAATTGAAAGCCGATTTCACTTGGCCTATGATCGGCCGCATATAATCGTTCGACGTGAAATTGTTGAATTTCGAGGTGACATACGGCGTAATGTTTTGGAGTGCCGCTTCGCCGCCGGCTTTCACGGCTTCTTTCTCCCAAAAATCGCGGACAACCGGATTTGAAATGCGCTCAAGCTTTCTTCGCCTGAATTCGGCATCGGAAAAAACCCGCGCCACCTCCATAAGGGTTGACGGTTCGTTCGGCGCATCTTCCATTAAAAGGAGGAGTGCATTCCGCATATATTGCTCGAACATCGGCCCGCCGGTGGTTTTCAGATCGTACAACTTGTCGAAAATTTGGAGCATTTCATTCACAATGGAAGTTTTTTCTTCAGGCTTCGAGAAATCGTACTCCAGCATATTGAGCCCCACCGGCATCTTGAGATTGCCGGGATCGAAAAGAATAACATCATCTTCCCGTTCCTTCGGGATAACGCTCAAAATGTCGTCCACCAAATCGCCGTGCGGATCGATAACGCCGACACCCTTCCCCCGACGAATGTCCCCCACGATCATATTGGACAAGAAATTTGACTTGCCGGTACCGGTCTGCCCAATGATGTACATATGCCGCCGACGGTCGTCATCCGTAATTCTTACTTCTTTGACTTCGCCTCGGAAACGGCTGAAGCCGACCATGACACCGTCTTTCGGCAAGTTTGGCGGCGGAGCCGCTTCCCGCGCTTTCAAATACTTTATCCGCGGCACATCGGTCATGGGCGTCGGAAGATGGAAAACACTCGCAAGTTCGTTGCTCCCCAAAACCATGACCTCCGATTCATTAAATTCCCTGAAAGAAAAATCATGGAAGATTTGCTTTTGATTCGACGGCTTTACGACACTCAACTCATTCCGATTCGGCGCGCCGAACTGCGAAAACCCGGCCGTTAAACTTTGAAGGAGCGACTCAGCTTCCATTTGACTTGGGGCGGATGCCACAACCCGCACGTTCACATCGAACATTACCTTCCCAGCTTTTGCAGAAACCATTTTCAAGCTCTCTTCATCGATACTCCTCTTCACTTCACCCCCTGCCTTTTTCTCGTTTGTGCCTTGCGCTGCTTTCATAACATCCGCAGCAGAGATACTCCAAATGTCGTTCTTTAAAAGTTCGCCGATTCGCCACCCTTCCCTCAAAACCTTGATCGCGGAACTTATTTCTTTCTTATGCTTCTTGTTCGTCGGCCTTGCAATAACCTGGAAAGCGCCCCCTTCCCCAACCTCATTGATTTTAGAAAGACTGCCGAGAATCGGAAGAAACGTATCAGCATCGACCTCTTCGTATGTCTTAAGGGGCAAGATGAACCGCTCTTTCTCAACAACAAAAGCTCCGGCCGAAAATCCCGCATAATTGAAAACATTGTAATCGTCCACCCGTTCCAACGACGCTTCGGTCCAAAACGATTGAAGTTGCCGTACGAAAATGTCGGCGTATTTCTCCTTGACGGAAGCATAGAAGGAAATCTCCTGTCCCACATGCGGGACGGCGACTTCGAAAACGAATGGCTCGCCGAACGAGGCGAGCGTCGCAAAGAGCTGTTCCGACGTTTCTATCTCCTTTTTTAAATCTTTCCCCTCCTTCGAAATCCGGGGAAGGCGTATGAGGAACAGAGGCATTTGAAGCTGACTCACGAGCTTCCTCCTCCTCGTTTCCCTCCAGTGAAAATAAAACCAAACAGCCCCCACAATAAGGAGAACGATAATTATGAAACTCAAAAAGATGGACATTCTACTTGATGATTCCTCTTTTTCTTAATTCCGGTACCAGCTTTTCCGTCAACGCGTCGTGAAAGGCATCCTCGACGAACGGCTGATATCGCTTCGCTTCGGCAATCGCCCGCTCAATGCCGGACTGAAAAGCCAGCGTGACGAGATTCTCCACGACGGCTTTCACTTCGGCATTCCCTGCATCATCCGACAAGTAAGAAGGGAGAAATCTTGCCCTCGGATCCTGATCCGCCGGTTTGCCGCCAGAAACCGCGGCCAGCGGAGGTGTTTCCAAAACCGGCAATGACTTCAAGGATTCCTTGACGATATGCTCAATCGGCGCCTCTTTAAACTCCGGCGATTCAACCCTCTTCGAAACCTCCGCACCGAGTCGATTAAGACTGCTATCCAAACTCTCACTGAAGTTCTGAACCTTTACCATTTCCTCTATTATACATCACCAGTAAGACGATGACAGCAATTCTGATTTCATCTCTCAAACACGCCATAAAATTTTTCACCGAGAAATTTGCGCTCGCCCCCCGGGACGGCTTGTTCGGTAAAATCGGAATTGCTGTTATTGCTGAGATAGATTCTGGATTTGGATGGCACCGAACGGCGTGCCAGTTGCCGTAACATTCACGGATGACGCGAACTGATTTGAGGGTACACCGAAAACACCGTTCGGATTCGTCCCTCCCGACCAATCGCTTTGATCGAAAACAAAGTTCGTCCACCGCGTGACGAAATCGGAGAGACTGAAGTTGGACGTTTTCCCGGCTGCGTCCCATTCCGTAACGGCAGTTATCTTTTGCGTCGAGGGATCGCTGTAGTAGCCCGCGGAACAAGTTGTGGACGAAGCGAGGGGTGAGGTCGACGTGCTGCTGATCGATCGACAGGCGTTATCCACGTAAAAATACCTGCGGAACACGTTGCTGTTGTAAAGCTGATCGATCTCGGAGGCTGTTAAGGCACGATCGTAAACACGGATGTCGTCTTCTAAACCATTCAGTATTGATCCTGTAGTGTAAGACGTTTCTAAGGGAGCATTAATATCATCAACCGGATAATTAATTGTGGCGTCAGTGGAACTTGCTTGCAACTGGCCGTTAACATACAAATAAACATTTCCAGCGGTTGTATCCCTTACAAATGCAACAAAATACCACTGGTTTAGATTCACGGGAACCTGTCCGATATTCGTGTATATACCACTTGAATAATTATAGGAAACTGATGCCTGAATATAATTACTATTAGGATCATTGAGATAAATTTCATACCAGATGTTTCCAGTTCTTTTAGAAATCAATCTCGGTCGGGTACCGCCGGTTCCCGACTTAAGAAACCAAAGCGTTATAGTGAAAGGTTGATCGGCGCCGAAGTGAAAAAGGGTGCTGGTCCCCACATCGACATAAGTACTCAATCCATTGAATCCCAAACAATAACTTATCTTGCATGTCGACGTCGATTCCCATACTGGTCCCCCGACGAGCGTTCCGTTATTCCCGTTTCCGCTCTCATCGTACGTCACCGTCCCCGTTCCTTCGTCGAACCCCCAGCGGCCAACGAGGCCATTTTGAATCTCACCGTCAATGATTCCCTCTTCTCCGGGCACGGCCATAAATCCGCTCGAAGAGGAAATAAGGAAATAGGTGGATGTCGAACCATGCTGCAAGTTATAAACTCCGTTCCAATTGGAAAGAGCGAAGGATTTCACCTTGTTCATGAGATCTTGGCTGAGCTCGGTCGCCGTGGTAAGGGTTTGGGTCGTAGAACCGGCACGGAGCACGAAGGCAATCGCCATGCTTGCCGCGCCGATAATGAGCGCGCCTATTGCGAGTCCGATCAAAACCTCAATCAAACTCTGCCCGCTGTTCTTCTTCATTCATTTAATTATAAACGAAAATCCCCCTAAATATAGACGGGGGTCGGGGGTTTAATGTGCGCAGGGAAGGATTCGAACCTTCGTAGCCATAAAGGCGTCAGATTTACAGTCTGATGCAATTGACCGCTCTGCCACCTGCGCATCCGAATTATTTTAATACAATATCCCTAAAAAGGAAACGCGGTATTTTGTGAGTGAGCTTGATAAAAACGTTCAGAAATCCACGAGCGGTGAGGAAGGAACGAACGAAATATCGCTTGTTTGAATCCCCAGCATCCTCACTTTTTCACCATGGTGAAAAAGTGAGGATAGGAGGTTGAGTTCGATATTTCGTGGCCTTATTCCGACGAAACGCTCGGAAGATTTTAATGTTTTTTTATTCTGTCGAACGAGCGGAGTACCGCGTTTCCTACCCCTCCTTCTTCTCTTCCTCGCCCGGCAATACCGTTGCCTTCGCTGTATCTTTCTTGAATTTGCTGAGTTTTGCTTCTATGAAGTTGTTGAGCTGAAGGAGCCACACCTTGGCTTTCCGCAAAAACTTTTCAGTAAACGATTTTAAAGCCTCATCACTCCGTTCTACGTAGCCGACGAGTCGGCTTGATCGCCGAGCCTTCAAAACATCGATTTCTTCGTCGGTCACCCGCGGCAATGCTTCCGCCAAAAGGTAGACCAGAAAGGCCAGCGCGATCATAATGAGAGTTTGAACGATAAAACGGAACATTAGACTTCGTAGCGGATGAATCTCTCCACTGCGATATTTTCTCCCACTTTTGCCATCGTCTCCTTGATGAAATCGCCGACGGTCGTGGATTCGTTCTTAATGTAAGGCTGCTCGAGAAGTGATGAGACATCTTCCGGAGACATGGCCGCTATTTGCATGGCAAGCTCGTGGGCAAGCATTCTGAACGGCTCGGAACGGACCACAAAGTCGGTTTCGGCGCGGAGTTCCATAAGAACCCCCACGCGATCATTGTGAACATACGTATAAATAAGCCCTGCACCGGTCTTCCTTTCTTTTTTCGATTCTGCTTTCAAGAGCCCCCGTTCCCTGATGATACTTGCGGCTTTTTCAAGATCCCCCTTTGCTTCTTCAAGCGCCCGCTTGCACTCCATAACACCCGCCCCTGTTTGTTCCCTCAGTTTTACGATATCGTTGTTACTCATGTCCTTCGCTCGTACCCGGCTTTATCTCACCCCTCAAAAGATCCAAAACGAACGTAACGCTCGCTCTCGCATGGTCATTTGCCAGAATCGGATATCGGATCAAATCCGGATTGTCATCGGTATCCATAATAGCAACGACCGGAATATTGAGTTTATTTGCTTCTGCAACGGCAGTCTTGTGAAGCATGGTATCAACTAAAAAAATGACATCCGGCAGCCGAGTGAGATTTTTGATGCCATTGAAATTTCTCGAAAGCTTTGCAATCTCTTTGGAAAACTGAGCTTGCTCCTTCTTGGTATACTTTGCGAGATCTCCCGATTCCTTCTTTGACTTCAAACTTTCGTAGTGATCAATCCTCTTCCGTATGACGCCGAAATTCGTAAGCGTCCCACCAAGCCATCGAAAATCGACGAACGGCATTTTCCATTCTTCAGCCATTGCGCGGACCGGTTCTTTGGCGGCCGGCTGCGTCGCAACAAAGAGAACAAGTCCCCCGTTCTGAAGCTTCCCCTTCAAAAACTCAACGGATTTATTGAAACTTTGGACCATTGCCTCCGGATCCAAAAGCTCGATTTCATTCCTCCGGCCTCCGATGAAATTCTTCATCTGCGGATGGGTCTTTGTTTTTTTATGGCCGTAAAAAATGCCCGATTGGGCCATTTCCACGATCTTGTCCTGATCTTCAATGGTCAACATAGAAGTACCCCTTATAGTACAAAAACCGATACGAATTGTCAAAACACGATTCAGCGACACCCCCCTACCGGCACTACCCCCTCCCTTGTTTTTCCCGCCACTCCTCTATCTTCTTATGATTGCCTTCCAAAAGTATCTCGGGCACTTTCCATTTGCCGAACTTTTCCGGGCGGGTATAGACCGGATACGAGCCCTTGATATCTTCGAGGGATTCATATTTTCCAAGAACGCCGGGTAATTGCCGACTCACGGCCTCGGTTACCATGAGCGCTGGCAATTCTCCGCCCGCAAGCACGAAATCTCCCAAGGAAATTTCTTCGTCGGCAAGATGCTTTGCTACCCGCTCGTCGACGCCTTCATACCGCCCGCAGATGAAAACAAGATCCCGGTATTTCGCGAGGCGCTTGGCGTCTTTCTGCATAAACTTTTTGCCCCTTGTCGAAAACAAAATCACGCGCGCTTGCGGTTTTCTGACCGAGGCGATTGCTTTCTTAACCGGCTCGATTCGCACAACCATCCCGGGTCCTCCGCCAAACGGCCGGTCATCCACTTTCTTATGCTTCCCCAAACCGAACTTCCGGAGATTCACCAGATGGAATTTAATAATCTTCTTTTTCTCCGCCCGCCCCAAAATCGAAGCGTGGAGATAATTTTCAATCGCTTCTGGAAACAAAGTTATGATATGGAAGGTCATACTGAGATTATAAGTTCAACGCAGCAATAAACATAACCGCGGCCGATATGGCACGGATAGCATAAACCTTTGACGTATGCTTTTCCAGCAACTCAGGAGCAAAAACAGAAAAGAGAATCGCAATAACAAGGGAAAATGGCAGAGAGATAATGGCCGATGAAATGCTCACATCGACCGCATAGGCCTTGACCGCCGCCAATGTTCCAATGACGCCAGCAACAGCCGTCCCGGCGGTAACGAGATACTGCTTCGGCGTCGAAGATACGATATCTTTTCTGAACAGGAAAATGGTGGGTAAGAGCCAAATTTGCCCTAAGACCTCAATCCACAATGTCGCATTCCAGTAACCAGTTGCCGCAACAGCCCCTTTAATGAAAACAGCCATAAGCGCCGAGAAGAGAATACCGAGAATCGCTATGCCTATTCCCTTGGTGAAAAAAGACCGCATTGAAAATCGCTCATCGACACTGATAAACATGCCGGCAACGACAATCGCGCAGATGAAAAGATACTGCTGTATCGTCAGTACCTCGCCCAAAAATAAAACACCGAGAATAACCGTAATCACCGTGCGGAAATTATAAAGCGACCCGATAATGGAAACGTCTACCTTATAAAGAGCAAGGACATAAAACGTACTCGCAAGCGCGTAACACAACGAAGCTAAAACAACGTCGATCCACTGCGTCGGCACCCCAACACCGTTCCCAATAGCAATCGGGACCGTGAACAATAAGATAAAGAACGCCCAGAAGAAATTAAAAAGCCACGGATTTTGGATAGAATGCTTGCTCGTCAATTTTCCCGTGATTGCTTCCACCCCGTACATCACGGAAGCAATCCACGCAAATAGCGTTACCATGAAATCACCGAAAAAAGTAAACTATAAATTCATTCGCCCTCCTCATAAAAAGTCCCGCGTTGCCCCATACAAAGGGCAGCCAAGCTGAAATACCGGCAAATTGAGGCAACGTATAATCCCACGCACCAAAATGAACTGCAACTATTTCAGACAAAGATCCAAATATGAATGCTATAAAATACAAAAGAACGGAATCCCACTTCCCCTCGATAACCATCATTAATAAACCAAGCAGAACGAGAAGCACAACAGCTAGAATCCAATCCCTCCAGAAAAATACAATAGAGAGCAGGGTTCCCAACGCTAAAACACTCATAACAACCATCTTCTGGGTTTGCTTATTCATCAATTCAAACCATTATACCATTGAATGACTCTCAAGGACCCACACCCCAAACAAGCCGAGTACCCTCGCGAAGGATAAGACCTGGATGCCTGCTCGCGCAGGCAAATCACCCCCGGAGACAGCCTAAGTGAGAGATGCTCGGTAAGTGTAATAAGTTCCCCAACAAAAACCGCCCTGAGTTCTTCGGGGCGGTTTTAAATTCTCTTCCTAGTTCCTTTCTTCGTTCCGATCCTGACCTCTCGTTGAACCTTCCGGCTCTTCGATCTTCAGGTTGACGCGAGCGTTGTTTTTGATGCCGACAATCCGAAGGAGCGTCCTGATGGCCTTCGCGGTTGAACCCTGGCGGCCGACAACCTGGCCCATATCCTGCGGATTCACCTGCAACGACAATAACACTCCCATCTCGTCCACACGACGATCAATCTTTACATCATCTGGATGATCGACGATCGATTTCACGAGCATTTCCAAGAAATCTCTGTCTCTCGTATCTTGCATTTGATTACCGATATATCACGAAACCCGACCTTTCACTGCTTTTCTTTATTATACTGTATGGAGATATCAAATTTTAAGCCGATGTCTCAGGAGCAACTGGGGTTTCCTGAGCTTGAGCAACTGCCGCCGGTGCAGCAGCAGTCGCAACAGCACCTTCCGCTTTCACTTCTTCTTTCTTTGGCTTCTTGTGAACTGGGATCTTTTTCCCCTCCAAAGCACCTTCTCTTACCAAAAGATTATGGATGCTGTCCGTGGGCTGAGCTCCGACGCTGACCCAATACTTGGCGCGTTCCTTTTTTATTTCCGCCTTTCCAGTCTTCGGGTCCATCCACCCTAAGTCCTCCACAAACCGGCCAAAGATCTTGTGCCGTTTCTCTATCACAATGATCCGGTAGGAGGGCTGGTGCTTTTTGCCCGTTCTTTTGAATTTAATGGCTAACATAGACTTAGTGCTACAGGGTATAGGGTATAGGTTTTAGGGTACCGTTGTCAAGTAAAAACCTATTTTTATCAATAAAAACGAGAAGGTGCTTGAGCTGAAGCCAACAAACAGGGTGGATCGTTTTCTCTTGAGAGGGTTTGTTGAAGCGGAGTCATAAATCCCCGAGCGATGAGAAATGAATGAACGAAATATCGCCTGTTTGAATCCTGAGTAAAGCGAGGTTGAGTTTGATATTTCGTGGCTTGATTTCGACGAGGAGCGAGGGAGATTTATCCGAGCCGAGACCTACACCCCGCGGGAGAGAAAACAATCCACCCCTACCCTTCAAGTTTCAGCGAGAGCACCTTCGAGACCCCATCATCCCCCATCGTAATCCCGTAGAGCACCTCCGCCGCTTCCATGGTCGATCGATTATGCGTTACAACAATGAACTGCGTCTTCGTCGAAAATTGCCGGATGAGCTCTGAAAATCTCCGCGCGTTTTCTTCGTCAAGTGCTGCGTCGATCTCATCGAGAACCAAGAACGGCGGCGGCGATATGGAGATCAGGGCGAAAAGCGCAGCCAAGGAAACGAGTGTTTTCTCGCCGCCTGAGAGCATCCCGACGCCCGTGATTTTTTTCCGGGGAAGGCTGAGGTCGATATTGACGCCAAGTTCTTGTTCTTGTTCTTCCTTGCTTTCCGGAACCCCGGCGGAAGAAGATTCTGCCCCCATTTCCTCCGAAAGGAATGGCTGCCGCTCCTTCTCTTCGATGACGAGCTTCGCTTTCCCTCCGCCGAACATCAACTTGAAATACTCATTAAAAGCGTCGCTGATCGCCTTGAATGAGGTTTTAAAATCTTCTTTGATCCGTTGATCCAAATCCTTAATGAGTGCCTTGAGGTCGATTGCGGCTTTTTCGAGATCGGCAAGCTGCGCTTCCAAGAATTCGTACCGTTTTTCGGATTCCTCAAATTCTTTGAAAATGTTCTCGTCGATGTCTCCGATCGCAGCAAGTTCTCCCCGGAGGCGTAACATTCTCGATTCGGCTCCCCGGAGTTCATTCTCGCCGAATTCAGCGCCGGTTTGCATCCGCTTCAAGTCTTCAAAATTTCTTCCGAGTGCGGCCCATTCGCGTTGCAGTTCCTCGAGCTTCATTTCGACGGTTTCCCGCTGAAGCGCAAGAGTTTGAGTTTTCCGATCTAAAAGGTAGAGGTTGTTTTTCTTCTCGTTCAACATGCCGACCTTCTCGCGAAATTCAACGTTCGATTCCCTGGCCTTCCGAGAAATTTCTTCCTCCTCCTTTCGCAAGGCTTCGATATGCGATTTCAATTCCCCGATTTCCTTGGCAAGCTTTTCCCGATCGGCGGTGAAATCGATTTCTTCCCGCTCCTCCTTTTTGGAGAAGAATTTTTTAACCCCCTCCACTAATTCCCGAAGGCGGTTTTTCATGTCGGTTACATTATCGAGCGCAAGTACTGCTTCCATCTTAGCCTTCAGCTCATTGATGAAATCGTGAAGCTCGGTCGGTTTATAGATATACGGCGGCGCTTCTTTTTGGATCTCCATTTTCGCCTCGATGCGGGAAAGTTCGCGCTGCTTCGACGATTCAGCATCGACGAATGCATTCATCCGATTCCGCAACTCCTTCATGGCGGCATACCCATCGTCGTTCTTGTAGAGTGTATTCAGGATTTTTTCTTCGTCTTGGATGTTTTTCTCGAGTTTTTCCCGTTCGATCTTCAAATTGGCAATCGGCCCCAAAAGCGTTTTTTGCTCGCGGTCGAGTTTCGAATACTTGAAGGAATAGTAAGAACCTTCGAGCCCCCTGAGCTCCGCTTCAACTTCTGACCGTTTCTCCAGACGCGTCTTTTGTTTTTTAAAAACCCTAACCTGCGGCGCAAGTTCCTCGAGCATGGCTTTGATCTTGTCGATGTTTACGAGACTTGATTCGAGCCGCCGTTCCGCTTGGCTTTTTTTAATCCTGAATTCGCGAAGTCCCAAAAATTCCTCAATCATTTCCCGCCGCTCTCGGGGAGAACTCATGACAAAAATATCGCTCTGTCCTTGCCCAATAATCATGATGCCGCGGGCGCCGAGCCGCACCCGCGCAAGGAGCGGCAGGAGATCCTTTAATTTGATTTCCGCATCGTTCAGGGAAAACTCTGACGTTCCGGAACGATCGACTCTTCGCGAAAGGACGACTTCCTCCGCATCGACAGGAAAAGCTCGGTTCTTGTTGTCTAAAACCAAATCGACGCGGGCGAAACCCTGTGCCGCTTTCTTCGGGGTCCCGGCAAATATCAAATTCTCCAAGCCTTCGCCGCGAAGTTGCTTCGCTTCGCGTTCGCCTAAAACCCACCGAATGGCGTCGATGATGTTCGACTTGCCCGACCCGTTCGGCCCCACGACGCCGACAACCTTCGCCGGAAATTCGAAGATGGTCTTCCCCGCAAACGATTTGAAACCCTGGAGCTCCAAACGGTTCAGCAAATTTATTTTCGTTTGTTCGGTCATTGCGTTTGTTCTAAAACTTGAATGGCATTTTCGGCCGCGTCGGTCTCCGCCTCCTGTTTAGAGCTCCCCACGCCCTTTTCAACCAAACGATCACCGAAGAAGACACCGACGTAAAACGTTCGCTTATGGTCCGGCCCCTCCTCCTTCAAAACACGGTAGGTCGGCGTTATTCTTTCTCGCTCCTGAACGATCTCTTGAAGGCGGCTCTTCGGATCTTTTTCCAGCCCGGCATCGAACACTTCATTCAAATGCGCCATAACGAATTTTTTAACGAATGTATCGGCAACATCGTATCCTTGATCCAAATAAATCGCGCCAATGACGGCCTCGATGGCATTCGCCATGATGATTTCCTTCGCCTTATCACTATCCTTCGCTTCACCTTTTGACATGAAGAGGAATACATCGAGGGAAATCTCCGACGCAACCTTCGAGAGCATGCGGTAATTCACGAGCGCTGCGCGAAGGCCCGTCAATCTTCCCTCCGGGAACTCCGGGAAGGCATCGAACAAGAAGCGGCTCGCCGAGAGTTCCAAAACAGCATCGCCCAGATATTCAAGGCGCTCGTTTTGGCCCCATTCCCAGTGAGGGTGTTCGTTGAGATATGAACGATGGGTCAGCGCCTCCCGCAATAAGGCCTCTTTTTTGAACGTGATATCTAAAATCTTCTCAAAAGCACTCAAATTTGCCACAGCAGTAATGATTAGATTAGTATTATAGTAACTGATAAATTATCAATTTTCAATTCTCAATTTACAGTGAATTTTGCAATTTAAGAATTTTCAAACATTTGGAAATTGATTGAAAATTGTAAATTGGTAATTGTAAATTTTCACCATATGTATATCCCCACCATAGGGTTAGAAATTCACGCCGAATTGAAGACGCAGACCAAAATGTTCTGCTCCTGCAAAAATGCCCCCGATGAGGAACGGCCGAACGTGAACGTTTGTCCCATTTGCCTCGGTCATCCCGGCACGCTCCCGGTCATAAATCACGAGGCAGTGAAGCTGGTGGCTAAGATCGGTCTCGCACTTAAGGGGATAATCGCCGATTATTCGCAGTTCGACCGCAAGAGCTATTTTTATCCCGATCTCCCGAAGGGTTACCAAATCTCACAGTACGAGCACCCAATCGTGGAAAAGGGATTCCTCCGAGGTGTCCGCATCACCCGGGTCCACCTGGAAGAGGATGCCGGTCGCTTGGCCCACGCCAGCAATTCTTCACTGGTTGATTTCAACCGCGCAGGACTACCCCTTATGGAGCTTGTAACCGAACCGGACATCCACAATGCCGAGGAGGCGGTTTCCTTTGCCCGCGGACTCCAGGAAATTCTGCGGTATCTCGGAGCTTCCGATGCCGACATGGAAAAAGGCCAAATGAGGATCGAGGCGAACATCTCAATCGCACCGGAGAGTGCGGGACGCCTCGGTACAAAAGTGGAAGTAAAAAACATCAACTCGTTCAAAGCGGTTCATGATGCGATCAAATTCGAGATCGATCGGCAATCAAAACTCCTGGATGAAGGAAAAAAGATCGTCCAGGAAACGCGTGGGTGGAACGACGTGCGGAACGTTACCGTAAGCCAGCGGATCAAAGA
>JAJYWR010000011.1 GCA_021791395.1 bacterium | reverse complement strand
AACCGGCAAAACATCGCCGATATCGTTATTTCGAGTGGCCTTATTAATAAGGATTATTTTTATCTTCTCCTCTCGAAGTCGCTCGGCGTGGAACGGGTGAATCTCGGAGCGGTGGGGATCGATGAAAAAGCGCTCCACCTTTTGCCGGAGGATATCGCAAGGACGAGGAAGGCGATCGTTTTCGGCAAAGATAAAAACGGTTATTTTGAGGTTGCCATGGAAAATCCGGCCGACCTCGAAACGATCGATTTTTTAACATTGAAACTCCAAGGTCCCGTGCATTCGTTTCTTGCAACGGAAGAAGATTTGAATCGCGGTTTCATTTTATATCAGCAAAAACTGACGCAGGATTTCAAAAAGATCATAGAAGAAAGCGTCAAGGAATCGCTCCGTTCGCGTTCCAAGGAGGGTGACGTTGTTCAGTTTGCCGCTGATGTACCGATTGTCGCGATCGTGGATAACCTCATGTCGTATGCCATTTCTTCTCGGGCATCAGATGTTCATTTTGAAGTTTTGGATGATGGGATTCTGGTTCGGTTCAGGATCGACGGCATTCTCCACGAGATCATGCGAATGCCGAAAGAAATTCATCCCGCGATCGTCGCGAGGATTAAAATTCTTTCGAACTTGCGGGTTGACGAGCATACGCATCCGCAGGACGGCCGGTTTAGGTATAAGATCGGGGGCGAGTTCATTGACGTCCGTGTTTCAATTATTCCGACTTTCTACGGTGAAAAGGTGGAAATGCGTCTTCTTGCAGCTGCTCAAAAGCCGTTGTCGTTCCAAGAACTCGGCATGTTCGACGACACCGTGAAGCTCGTTTCCGAAGCCATTTCGAAAAGCTACGGGATGGTGCTCGTTTGCGGGCCGACCGGTTCCGGAAAAACGACGACACTTTATTCGTTTTTGAATATTTTAAACCGACCGGACGTGAATATTGTGACCATTGAAGACCCGATCGAGTACGACATGCGGTATATCAACCAAACGCAGGTAAACGTCGCCGCCGGCATCACGTTCGCGTCGGGACTTCGCTCAATCTTGCGACAGGATCCGAATATCATCATGGTCGGCGAAATCCGCGACAATGAGACGGCCGACATCGCCGTCCAATCATCCTTGACGGGTCACTTGGTGTTGTCGAGCTTGCACACCAACGATTCGCCGACGGCGATACCCCGCTTGATCGATATGGGAATTCCCGCCTTTCTCGTTTCCGCCGTTTTGAATGCCGTAAGTTCCCAAAGACTTGTGCGGCGCATCCACGTGGATTGCATTGAGTCGTACACGCCGGATAAAAAGATGTACGAGGATATCGAGTCCCAAATCAAGGAACTTTCATTGGCAGGCGTCGATGTCAAACCGCCGAAGACATTCTATCGGGGAAAAGGGTGTGCCGCATGCAACAACACCGGTTTTCTGGGGCGAATCGGAATCTTCGAGGTTTTGGAGGTTACTGAAAAAATAAGAAGCTTCATCATCGGCAAGGATTTCGATTTGGACAATTTGAGGAATCTCGCAAAGGAAGAGGGGATGATCACCATGTTTGAGGATGGTCTTCGAAAAGTCGAGCTCGGCATGACGACGATCGAGGAATTATTCCGCGTCATGCGCGAATGAAGTATATGGCATTTAACGGCTCGTATTTCGTATACTAAATACGAGATACTGTATACTGAATAAAGCCTATGAAGTTCAACTATATTGCCTCACAGTCGGACGGAAAAGTGATCCAGGGTCAAATTGAAGCGAAGGATGTTTCGGGGGTTTTGCAGTTTTTGTCTTCCCGCGGACTCCGGCCGGTTAGCATCAAGCCGGTGAGAGATTCGGAGGTTATCGGCGGGATTTCCGGCGGCAAGATAACCATTGCAGATCAAATTTTCATATCCAAATATCTTTCCCTGATGCTGAAACTCGGCACGGGATTGTTGCAAGCCATCAATATTTTAATCGAGGACTTCGACAAGAAAGCCGTCAGATCATTCCTTATGGAAGTGAGGGATAATCTCGAGGGCGGCCGGCCCTTTTTCTCAACCTTTGCCAAGTACCCGAAGATTTTCAGTCAGGTATATATCAACCTCGTCCGAGCCGGCGAAGCGTCGGGAAATCTGGACTCGGTTTTCGAAAACTTGACCAATTCGCTGGCTAAGGAAAAAATGCTGAGAGACCAAGTGCGGAGTGCCCTCATTTACCCCATCCTCCTCCTTTCGGCGTCGGTTCTTATTTTGGTATTCCTCGTCATGTATGCGCTGCCGAAGATTGCGAATGTTTTTGAGCAGGGAGGTTTTACGCCGCCGCTCTTTTCGCGGATTGTTTTCACCGTTGGGCTGTTTTTTGCGCACTATGGTTTCCTTTTCATAGGACTTGCTGTCGTTGGCCTTATCGCCGCATTTTTCGCCTACAAAAATTCCATGGGTTTCCGACGGGTTATTTTCAGCATTATTCATGAAATACCGGTGGTGCGGGATCTGATGAATAAGTCCGCTCTCCAGCGGTTCGCCGCGACGCTCTCCGAGCTCATCAAGGCGGGTATCCCTTTGACGGATGCCCTCGAAATTACGGCGCAAACAGTCGGGAACGTCGACCTGCATGATGCTTTGGTTCGCATTTCGCGGGAAGGACTCTCAAAGGGGCTTACGGTCGGCGAAGCATTCCGCCGCGAGCCGTTCTTCCCAAAAACGGTCGTGAATCTCATGGCTATTTCAGAAAAAGCCGGCCACATCGAAGAGGTTTTAGGAACGCTCTCCGATTTCTATTCTTCGGAAATCGACAATTCCTTGAAATCGCTTGTCTCGTTCCTTGAGCCGGTTATGTTGATGGGTATCGGCATTATCGTCGGCCTCATTGCACTTTCCATCATTGTGCCGATCTACCAACTAACCACACAATTTTAAATTTGAAATTTTCAATTTGAAATCAAGGCTTAATTTCCAAATTAATTTCAAATTATTCCGTTTTTAAATTGATTAAAAATTTTAAATTAAAAATTAAAAATTCCGAGGATGGATTCACTCTCATTGAGCTCCTCCTCGTGATTGCCGTCGTGGCGGTTCTCGCGACCGTTTCATTCGTGAGCATCGGCAACTACGGAATTTCGAACACTCTCCAGCGGACGGGAGAGGAGGTAGCGGCAGCGTTTCGGAATACGAGACAGCGGTCGATGAGTCAGGAAGACGGTATGGCATGGGGGATGCATTTTTCGAATGCGGTAGCCGGTCAGACGTACGCATCGTTCGGCGGTACGAGTTACGTCTCGAGTACCTCTCGGAACGCCTATACACTCGGGAATGGAATTCTTTTCGGCAATCCGCCGACGTCGACCTCGGTCGACGTTCTTTTCAATCCCTTAACCGGTTATCCCAATCAGAACCAGATCGTTTCGCTCGTCGACGGGAGACGTGACGGTTTGGTATATGACATTGCCGTGAATAGCTTGGGGAGTGTCGAGGGAAAATTTTGGCAAGGCCTCGTTGGCTATTGGCCGCTCGATGAGGGAACGGGGACGACGGCCTATGATGCTTCGGGGAACGGGAATAACGGGACACTCACGAACGGTCCCCTGTGGCAAAGCGGATCGAATTGCAAAATTGGGAGTTGCTTGAAATTTTATTCGGCGACGAGCCCGGTTAACGTGCTAGGACCCGGCGTGTCACCTCAAACCACTTTGACGCTTACAGCATGGATTGATCCAGCTGTTTATCCAACTGAGCGTTCGACCATCATTTTGGGTTCAGGTGGGTATTATTTGTCGTTAGCTTCCGATGGGTCGGTTCAAACATATTGGTACGGCAAGACGCCGTCTGGTTACTTTTCAAGCGGAGCTGGAACCGTGCCATTGAATACATGGTCGTTCGTTGCGGCTGTTTGGGATAGTTCTTCCGTTTCGTTATATGTGAACGGAGCATTGACGAGCGCAACTTCAACCACGGGCAGTGGCAATAGCAGCACTGTTACGAACATTGGGGCGGAAAATACCGCTCGTCAGTTCAATGGATCCATCGATGATGTTCGTATCTATAGTAAGGCTCTTTCTGCACAAGATATCCAGGATCTGTACAACGAAACGCAGTAGGGTATACTGATTTCGCCGCCGAAGTAGCTCAGTGGTAGAGCAGCTGTTTTGTAAACAGCAGGTCGTGGGTTCGAATCCCTCCTTCGGCTCCATAACACAACTGGGTCAATTTTAGAAAAATTTTCACGCGATGCGCGAAGCGCATCGTTTGGTGGAATGGGGCTAAATTCGATACGGCGGTCTTGTAACAACGGGTTCGAGCCGGAAATTTTTAAAGCAGAGGACTTTTTGTCCGATAAAGAGGATGAAATCGCTATTTCGCCCACATTTACTGCGTCTTTTATCCATTCCCGTAGCGGTTCGAGCCAAGCGACAGACCCTCTTTGAAGATTGGCTATTTTCTCTTCCAATGCCTTCTTGCGGGAGAGAAGTCCCATCTTCTCTTTGAGGTACGCCTCGCGGTCTATGTCCTGATCCAGATAGGCCGTAAGAAGGCGTTGGACCTTGGCCTCGATAGCCGTTATCTCCTCCTTCATCGCTTGGCTCGCGGCGGCGGTTGATTGGACGGCTTCTTTCTCGTCCCCATCGGCCATCTTTGAAAGCTCCGCCGCCCAATCCGGAGGCAAGGCGAACTCTTTGAGGGTTTCCGATAGCTGGGAGACAAGCTCTCCATCCCGCATATGATGCTGTGAGCACGGCCCCTTTTTCTTCGTGCAGACGTAGTAGACGTAATGGTGGGTATTGCCATTCTTCTGCCGCTTCACCTTGTTCTCGGCGGTGATGGCACATCCGCACTCGCCGCATCGGAAGAGGCCGCACAAAGGCATCGGCTCGTTCTTCGGTTTCTTGTGCGGCCTCCCGCGATCCGCGAGGACGGCCTGCACGCGGTCGAAGAGTTTCTTCGGCATGATCGTCTCATGCTTGCCCTCATATATTTCTCCGGCGTAGCGGAACAATCCCGCGTAAAACGGATTCGAGAGCATATGGGCAACCCTGTCTTTGGTCAGGGGCTTGCCGCTTTTCCTCAAAATGCCGTGCTTCGCGAGAAACGCGGCTATATCTTCAAGGCGCGAATCGCCTTCGGCGTAAAGCTCGAAGGCTGCCTTCACTATCTTCGCTTCCTTGCGGTTCACGGCCACCCGTTTTATCCGGCTGTCGTTTAGATAACCTAACGGGGCTTGGGACGGGTACTCGCCGCGCCGCACTTTCTCGTGAAGCCCGCGTTTCGTATTCGCGCTCAAGTCCAAGATAAACTGGTTCGCCATGCCGAACTCGACCGCCATCGCAAGCATGTTATCGGTCGGGCGATAACTCCGATCGTGCGTCTGGATGTGCTGGATGATCCCTTTCTGCAAAAACCAGCTTATCTGCCCGCCGTCTATGGGATTGCGGGCGAGACGGTCAAGTTTCCAGCAGATGACGCCCTGCGCCTCGCCTTTCTCGATGCGCGAGAGTATGTCGGCAAAAACGGGGCGGCCCGGCCGCTTGGCCGATTGCTTCTCGATAAACTCCCGCACGATATGAAGTCTCTCCTGTTTTGCAAGGTCGCGCATGACGGCAAGCTGATCCTCAATGGACCGGACTTGCTTGTCTTCGACGTCGGTACTCTTGCGAGCGTAGAGGAAGTAGGTGGGCATAGAAGTGTAGACTTATTATTATCTATACACTTATCCTACGACAGGCGATATGATATTTGCAAGAGTACCTATGAATGCTTTATCGAGGCAATTCGGCAAGAGAGTTAGAGAAGCCCGCCTCAGTAAAGGACTATCTCAGGGCGATGTTTCGCGGCGGCTCAAACTGCACCGCTCCTATATTAGCGGCATTGAGCGAGGGATTCGCAATCCATCATTGGGCGTTGTGGAAAAAATAGCGGCTGCCTTGGGAGTTAGCCCCAAAACACTCTTGCGATAAAGGAAATGCGAGCATGACTGTATGAAAAAACATCCCAGCAAAAAACATCACTATCTCCCAAGATATTATTTAAGAGGATTCACAAATAGCGGAGACGGCTTTTTTGTTTACGACAAACAGGGCGACAAAATATTCGAGACCAGCCCCGACGGAGCTTTCTTTGAGAATAATTTGAATACGGTGACTTTTAAAAAAGGAGATTCATCGGACTTTTTGGAAGACCTGTACGCGCACATCGAAAGTCAATCGTGGGAATCGTTGGACAATATCAGAAAATCTACCAGCAAAAGTCCAATTGAACGTTTGGATAAACAAAATCTTTTCTTCTTCCTATTGGTTTTGCATTGGAGATTGCCGGGCAATAGGGATTTCGTAGAAAAATTATCAGAGAAGGCTTTTCTAGGAAATAACGAGATTGATTATTTTACGCTCAACAGTAAAAGCGGCAAGGAAGTTCCGAGAGAAACCATCGAGGCGATAAAAAATTCCGATGGATTTAAAAAGTCCCTCAAGTTACTTCTCCCGTTCGCTCCGTTTTTAAAAGACAAGGATTGGGGTGCCGAGTTAGGAAACTGGCGATTTCTTTATACGGGGGACGGGGCGAGTTCGTATATCGTGGGAGATAACCCCATTGTTACCAAGGGGGATTACGACCACGATCCTGTAAACTGCCTCAAAGAATTCGTTTTCCCCGTTTCCGGGAGAATACTTCTGGTTAATACTGACCGACCCATCAGTAGCGGGACTCCTCCTGAGTTTGTAATCCGATTCAATATCGCCATTATTGAAAGAGCGCAAAGATTTGCGGCCTGCCAAGATAAAAAGTTTTTAGAATCGCTAGTAAAGATGTACGTCCAATTCGGAAAAACGGGTACCATAATTAATGGGATGTTCGATATATTAGAAAATATAAAAGTTGGGGAGTTGCCGATCTGAAAATCGACAAGAATAAATAATGCGCGCACGGGAAGGGTGGGGGCAAGCATTATATCGGCTCGAACCCGTTGTTACAAGACCGCCGTATCGAATTTAGCCCCATTCCACCAAACGATGCGCTTCGCGCATCGCGTGAAAATTTTTCTAAAATTGACCCAGTTGTGTTATGGAGGGAATTATACGATAAACTCCGAACTTATTTTACCCAAAATTTTTGATTTCCGATACCCCGTTTGCCCCATCACTCACCCCGTCACTCGGGTACCCTCAAAGTGATGGGCTGCCGAATCCGGAAA
>JAJYWR010000003.1 GCA_021791395.1 bacterium | reverse complement strand
TTCTCCCGTCGAGTCGTTTACGACGACGACCGCAACGACCTTTGCTTGGCGCGTCCCGGCGATGCCTAAGGATGTCACCGTGTAAGTATAGTACCCATTTGCAAGCGTACTCCCGAACGTCACGGTAGCGGTATCGCCGTTGACGTTCACTCCGTAGGAAGGGTTCGTCGCCCCAAAATCCTTGTTCTTGGCCACTTGAACGAGCGCATCGTTGATCCCGGAATATGCCGCGGAAGAAGCTCGCACTTGAAGCCGTTCGCTGAAACCGGAGCCGCTTGCGAAATAAGAAGTCAAAGACCCCGCCACGACGATTTCGATAATTATACCACTTATGAGCAGTATGAACGGCAGCGCTATCTGGGCATTTTTTCGGGAACCCATACCATCTTCATCATAACAAATCCCGCGCCTTTTTTCTCATGGTGGCGCGGGATTTTGCGAATTCTTTCTTCTTATTATTTGCCGGACTGCGGCGATGTCGTTCCCGGAGTCGATGTGCCGGCGGTCGGCGTCTGCGTTGTATCGGTGCTCGGCGTAAGCGACGGGTTTGATTGAACAAGCTGTGCGAGCTTGCTATCCGACGCAAGGCGGGTGTACCACACTACCTCGTTCCGATTGATGCTGATCGAATCTTCCGGCCCCCAGAAAACATTGGTAAATTTTTGGATGCTTACCGGATTCTGTTGGTTTTGAGAATTGACCTGCAGCATATAGACATGACTCAACGAAAACGAAGGGAAAGTGGAAAGTTCTCCGAAGTATAAATCCCCCGTTCGAAGATACACGGCATAGTAGGAAGGACCTCCGGCAATGTATTTCCATCCGACGATAACGACGAGTACCACGAGGAGTACGATAACGACCGCTAAGAGTATCTTATTTAAACCGTTTTTCATAGTTCTTATTATAGCACATCGTCCTCTGTAATTCCTCATATTCTGGTATAATTGAAACAATGAGATGGGTTAAAGCGGCGTTTTGGACTCTCGTTATTGCGATCGTACTCCTTACTATTGTGGTCATTGTAACGGGCGCTGGAAAAGCCAGCGCGGCCACGAACATCAGTTCGACCACCCCGAACTATTATGCATGGGATTCAAGCGACGGCTGGTGGAATTTCAACGGCAGCCAAACGGTGACCGTGTACGGCACGAGGGTGACCGGCTATGCGACGTCGACGTCGAACGGCGTTCTGTCGCTTGATTGCGCAACAACCCCCAACGGCAACATGTGCGGCGTATCGAACTACGGGATTTGCAACGGTTTGAGCTATACCCACAACACGGACGGCAGCTGCTCCGGCGGATCCGACGGTGCGAGCGGAGTTTTGACCGGCTATGCGTGGAACGATCTTATCGGATGGGTCAGCTTTTGCGGAGGCGAGGGAACGCCGCAGTGTCCCGGCAGCGTGAAATACGGCGTGACGATCGACGCAAATGGCAACTTCAACGGCTACGCATGGAACGACCTTGTAGGGTGGCTGAGCTTCAACTGCGCGAATGACAGCTCGTGCGGAACATCGAACTATCTCGTTACGACCTCGTGGCGGGCTACGAGTACCGTCGGCTATCTCACTTCATATATAATAGATGCAGGAGCTCCGGCAACCCTTCAAAGCATCGTGTGGCAAGGATCGTGTGGTCTTGCCGGGACAAACGTTGGATTCCAAATTGCCGCTTCAGAGAGCACAAGCGGACCGTGGAACTACATCGGGCCTTCCGGCACGAATGCCGACTGGTACGGCGCCCCTTGTTTCCAAAGCCAAACGGGAGGAGTTTCGGCATCGTGTCCGGCGCCGGGAACCCCGATCTGCATAAACCCGACATACTATACCAATTTCCGCTACTTCAGGTACGAAGTCATGCTCCAAAGCAACCTCCTTCAAAATTCCAGTCCGCAAATCGAAAACGTCATCTTAAACTTCAGCAAATAAGGGCTTTCTCCAAAATTCCGAGTCAATGATGAAAGAATTTTGGCAAGAAAACCTTACCCGCCAAAATTTCCAAGAACAAAAACTAATCATGAAAACAAAAAAATTAATACAAGAAGGTCGATGCCTGCCTCCCGGGGAAATTTAGGCGGGTGTTCATTATTGTGGATAAACGTTCATCGCCACAATAATAGCTCAAACATTTAAACAATAATGGCAAAAAAATACGACGAAAAAATCGGGAAAGTACGGTGGATCCATTTTCAAAACCCGAACGGCGACGACATCCGTGAAACGGCATCGTTCATCAAGGCCCACCCCTTGATCCTCAAGGAACTCCAAGGAGTTTCCGATCGCAGCAAGATAGAAAATTACGGCAGCTATCTCTTTGCTGTTTATCATCTCCATATTTACGACATCAAAGAAAAGAAACCTCGCCGGACGGAGGTTGACATTCTTGCATCGAAAGAAACCATCCTTACGTACACCTACGAAACCATCGAGCCGGTCGACCAGTTCAAGTCCGACCTTGCCCAAAAACTCGACGGGAAGATACAAAACGCTTCCCAGATCATTTACTACCTCCTCCAGGAGATCAACGTTTATTCCTTGCGCCAGCTCCGTCACGTCGAAGAAAAAGTGAATGCCGTCGGCAACCGGCTTTTCGATCACGGCAATCGTTATCTTTTGGAAGACATATCATACATCAAGCGGGACCTCCTCGAATTCGAAATAACCGCTGCTTCCCAAAAAAGCACCCTTGAGTCGCTCTTAACGGTCGGCGAAGAGTTCTATGGCTCACAATCGAAGATCTACTTTTCGGATCTCATGGGAAGTCTCTCCCGCGTCCATTATCTTTTAGAAACGCTCCGGGTAACCGTCATTTCTTACAGCGAGACCGTTTCGCAGGTATTTCAGTCGGAAACCTCCGAAGTCATGAGGAGATTTTCGATCCTCGGCTTTCTTACGTTCCCCCTTTTGCTCTTCACGACGATCGCCCTCCAACCGACCGTGGAGCCCACACTTTTCAGAACCCCGGCAGACTTTTGGAACGATCTTCTCGTCGTCGTGGGCATCGTCGCCATTCTCGCCTTCATATTCAGGAAGAAACGATGGCTGTAGAGTAGATAGTATCTGGTATTTAGTGTTTGGTATTGGTAGAAAAAGGATACTAACTACTATATACTAACTACTAACTACCTACTCTATGTTTCTCTACAATACCCTTTCCGGCAAAAAAGAAGAGTTGGCGAAACCGACGGGCAGACCGCTCAAAATGTTCGTCTGCGGCTTGACCGTTTACGACTATCCGCATATCGGCAACGGCCGGACGTTCGTCGTTTTCGACGCTTTCGTCAAGTATCTCCGGTCGAAAGGCTGGGATGTCTTTTATCTCCAAAACGTAACCGACATAGATGACAAGATCATCGCGAGGGCTGCCGAGGAAAAAACAACATGGCGGAAAATATCCAAAAAGTTCGAGCACATTTATCACAAGAATGAACGGCAGCTCGGCATCGACTCGGTCACTGCATACGCTCGGGCAACGGATCACGTAAGGGAGATACTTCGTCAAACGGGGGTGCTCATGGAAAAAGGATTTGCTTACCGCATCGAAGGGGATGGTATTTATTTCGATGTTTCGAAGTTCCCCGATTACGGGAAACTTTCCCGGAGGACCTATCTCGATGCCGAAGATTCGGTTTCACGCATTGACGAAAGCGTCATGAAAAAACACAAAGGCGATTTCGCTTTGTGGAAATTTTCAAAGCCGGGAGAACCGACATGGAGAGCGAAGCTCGGCGACGGAAGGCCCGGTTGGCACATCGAGGACACCGCGATCAGTGAAAAATACCTCGGAAACCAATATGATCTGCACGGCGGCGGCGTGGACCTCAAGTTTCCGCATCATGAAGCAGAGATCGCCCAAGCGGAAGCTGCTTCGGGGAAAAAGCCCTTCGTGAAAATTTGGATGCACTCCGGGCATCTCATGGTCAATGACAAAAAGATGTCCAAAAGTCTCGGCAATTTCGTAACCTTGGACGATTTTTTGAAGGACCATTCGGGGAACGCTTTCAGATTTTTGGTGCTTTCCCATCACTACCGCTCCCCCATGAACTACACCGAAGCGCTGGTAAAAAATTCCGAAGACACGTTGAAGTCGCTCGAAACTTTCATGAATAAGCTCGCTTTTATCGCAAAGAAAACGAAGGGTCGGTCGGCCGAAGGCAATTTTGAAGCGGAAATCAAGAAGGCCGACGAACGAATGGGAGAATTCTTGGATGATGATTTCAATACTCCGGGAATGTTTGGTATACTCTTCAGCTTTGTGAGCTCGCTCGAAAACTCCGTCTGGCAACTCGGCCGGACCGAAACGCAACTGCTTTTGAAGACCATCCAAGCCCGCATGGCTTCTTTGGGGTTTCATTTCCCAACTACAAAAGTACCGCTCAAAATCAAGCGTCTTGCCGCCAAGCGCGAGTTATTCAGGATGAATAAACAGTTTGTCCAGTCCGACGACTTGAGAAAAAGGATAAAAGATTTAGGATACTCTATAGACGATACGCCTCTCGGGCCCTTCGTTTATAAATCCTAAATATAAAATCTTAAATTCTAAATAATTTCCAATGACCAAAATTCAAAAACTTGTGTTTGGCCATTCTAGTTTTGGATTTCGATTATTGTTTAGGATTTAGTGCTTAGAATTTAGGATTTAAAAAACCATGCCCAAAAAAGAAACCAACCAGTTAAAATTGCCTCCGCAAGATATCGAGGCGGAACGTTCCATCCTCGGCGCTTTGATGCTCGACAAAAACGCGATCGTGAATGTCGCTGATTTTTTGGCGCCGAGCGATTTTTATGAAAATAAACATCGGAAGATCTACGAGAGCATTATTGAACTGTGGAGCAAAGGCGAGCCGGTCGATCTTTTGACCGTTTCTCACGCCTTGAAGGCGGGAAAACAATTGCAAGATGTCGGCGGGATCGATTATCTCACGGAACTCGCCGAAAGCGTGCCGACGTCGGCACACGTCGTCCACTACGCCGAGATCGTCAAAGAACAGCGGGTGCGGCGTGACTTGATCGCGGCTGCTTCAGAAATCAGCGAAAAGGCGTTCGGCTTTCAAAATTTCGAAGAACTCCTTGAAATCGTCGAACAAAAGATCTTCGGCATTTCGCAGAAATCGAGGCCGCAAAAGTTCGTCGCCATCAAAGACGAACTTCCCGCTGCATATGAACGGCTCGAAAAACTGCACCGCGGCGAAAAGGACAGCTTGCGGGGAGTGCCGACGTTTTTCTACGATCTTGATAAATTCCTTTCCGGTTTCCAACCATCCGACCTCATCATCGTCGGAGCCAGACCCTCGTACGGGAAGACATCCCTTGTCCTCGACATTGCGCGGCAAGCTGCCGTCCTGGGCAAAAAATCGATCGGTCTTTTTTCCATTGAAATGTCCAAAGAACAGATCATTGACCGCTTGATCTCGGGCCAAGCCCAAATACCCCTCTGGCGGCTCAGGACCGGTAAGCTTGTCGACGATATGGAGTTTTCTTTGGTTCAAGAGGCCTTAAATGAACTTTCCAACGCCAAAATATTCATCGATGACACCCCTTCCCCCACCATCCTCCAGATGAGATCCATGGCGCGGCGTCTGCAACTTGAACACGGCATCGATATGATCATTGTCGATTATCTTCAGCTTATCCAACCCCGGACCGGCAACGACAATATCGTTCAACAGGTGACCGAAATATCGCGCGGCTTGAAATCGCTCGCCCGAGAATTGAACGTGCCGGTCGTTGCCGTCTCGCAACTTTCAAGGGACGTTGATAAGCGCGACGTCAAAATCCCCCGCCTTTCCGACCTTCGCGAATCGGGCAGCTTGGAGCAAGACGCGGACGTCGTTCTCTTTATTTACCGCAAGGACAAGGCCGTCTCGCCGATGGAAGACGAAATCGCAGAAGACAATACCGTCGAGATCATCGTCGCAAAACACCGAAACGGACCGACGGGCACCGTGAAACTCATCTTCGATAAGGAAAAGGTGAGCTTCAAGAATTTGGACACCGCGCACGCTCCGCAGCCGGAAGCATTTTAAGGGCTTTCTCCAAAATTCCTTCATCATTACTTGGAATTTTGGCAAGAAAACCTTACCCGCTAAAATTTCCAAGAATCAAGCAACCATCATGAAAAGAAAGAAAATCAATAAATATAAGTCGTTCCCGACCGCCAAGGGGAATTTAGGCGGGTGCTCATTATTGTGGATAAACGTTCATCGCCACAATAATAGCTCAAACATTTAAACAATAATGGCATGATCCCGGATGAAATAAAAAAATTCATCGATTACTTTTCGCGGCTTCCCCTTTTCGGTCCGCGGCAAGCGACCCGCCTCGCGTTTTACCTGTTGTCGCTCGACAAAAACGAGGTGAAGAATCTTTCTTCCGCTCTCGGGAACCTTGCAAACCTCGACATCTGCGAGCGTTGCTTCTTTGTGAAGGTCGGAGGGCAAAGGATATGCGGCATTTGTTCCGATCCGGCGCGGAATATGAAGAACATCGCCATCGTTGAGAAAGAAACCGATCTTCTGACATTTGAAAAGATGAACAAATGGAACGGTCACTACTTGATCCTTGGCCGCCTCGCCGAGCGAGGAACCTTGGGGCACAGCGAGCGGCAAAGACTCGAAAAACTGAAGGAGCGGATCAAGAACGAACTCGGCGGGACAGCGGACGAAATCGTCATCGCTCTTGCTGCCACTGCGATCGGCGACTTCACCGCTGACCTTATCCGGGAAGAGTTCAAAAACTTATCGAAAAAAATAACCCGCCTGGGTCGCGGGTTACCGACAGGAGGCGAAGTCGAATTTGCCGACGAAACGACACTCCTCCACTCCTTCGAGAAAAGGAGCTGATAACGGATAAGGACGGATATGTAATAGAGATAAATTGAGATACGTTATTTCTCTATCTATCTCGTTCCGCGAAGCGGAACTTATCTCCGCTTTTATCTCCTTATATCTTAATGCTCCCAACGGTAACTTCGGTATAATGCTGCCGATGTCCCTTGAGCTTCCGATATCTCGTCTTTGAATGGTAGCGGAAAATGATTTTCTTTTCGGACCGGCCGACGGACGAGATGACCGCTTCCACCGTTGCTCCCTTAAGGTACGGATGCCCGATTTCGGTCTTTTCGCCGGCAACGAGAAGAACCTTATCGAAAGAAATCGATTTTCCCGTTTCGCCGTCCAGCTTTTCCACCTTGATCTTTTCCCCTTCTTTCACCTTGTACTGCTTTCCGCCGGTTTCAATGACTG
>JAJYWR010000004.1 GCA_021791395.1 bacterium | reverse complement strand
TGACGTCTGCGCAGGCGTCAGCAATGCTGCCAACTAAGGCAGCTACAACGTTCCTAAACAACAAAAGAAAGGTTTTGTCATGAACTACAACGATGTGAAACGCATGGTAACTGACTCCGGCATATGGCGGGGCGGCGAAAATCACACCTTCGTTCTTTCGCCGAGCGTCTATCAAGTGACGCCGTCGGAAAAGACCGAGCTCGAAAAACTGGGGCAGGCCCTGTACGACTGCCTCGGCGGGTTGGGGCGCATTGCCGCAATCGCTTTCGATCCCAAACTTCACCACAGCAATGCTTGGAACAAATTTTCAAAGGTTTTGGGAATCGAAATTCCCAATGTCTACCGGCAAATCATGCCCCTCAAACCCAGCCTGGTTCCGGCGGTATGCAAGGTCGATCTTATGAAATCGGAGAGTGGTCAGTATTTCATAGCCGAAATAGACGGCCACAACAAACACGGCCTAGGATATTCCACGTTGGCCGCCCGGTTGCGCCAAACGCTTTACCCCGGGGCGCGATCGTTCCCTGGTGTAGCGGTTTCTCTCGCTGCGAGCATCAAGCGACTCGGCAAAGATGCCGTCACGCTTCTCTACTCCGACCGCGAGCGATTTTATCTTCCGGAGTTCACTATCCTGAAATCCGGATTGGCCGACTCCGGCATTCGAACGACGATTGTAGCGGAAAACGATGTGGTTATGGACGGCAACGGAAACTTTGCAACAAAAGAGGGGGAGGAAATATATGAACTTTTCATTGATTTTCCATTCCTCTTTTCTAATCAATTTCTGAACGTCCGGCTTGCCGACCTTTACAGCAAGGGAGAGATCGACTTTCTCATACCACCCAAGCCGTTCTTCGGATCAAAGGCAGCGCTTGCCTTGATAAAAAACGACGGGGGTGACGAGGATTTGGAAGCCATCCTTAGATCCCAAATGCCGCCCCGATCATTGGAACTCCTGCGCCGATACATCCCTCCAACCTACCTCGTTCATAAAGGAGAAAGTAGGGACTACTGGAGCAGTAAAATGAACGGAACTTCGTTCGTGATCAAAGAATCCGTCTCGAGTGGCATGAAGGGGGTCGCCCTCAGGGGGGACTCGGAGTTCGAAGAGACTCTCAATCTGGCTTCCCGATCGTTCTACCGATTCATACTTCAAGAAGAGGTTCGCAACTTTCCCCAAAGGTTCTCATACTACTCGGAGAAAGGAGAACTTCTGGAAGATGATTGGTTCATGAGAATAACCGTTCACTATTCGATGCGAAGCGTTGCCGACATCATTGTAACCGCACGTCGCGACAAGAAAGTCCACGGCGCACCCGACTCTCTCCAGTTGGGGACCATCATTTCGGACTGACGGCATTTTGCCCACCACTGCCCGTTTATTCAAGCGGGCAGTTTTTTATGGATTTCTTACCCCACGCCTCCGTGGGGGGTTTACAAAAGACGATTTTTACGATAGAATCTCGATAATGCTTACCAAACGACAAAAACAGAATACGATAAAAGATTCGGCCCGCCACGAGAAGGACACGGGCTCAAGCGAGGTGCAAATATCGCTTATTTCCAGGCGAATCAAGCTCTTGGCGGACCATTTGAAGAAAAACCCGAAGGATTTTACCTCCCGCCGTGGTCTCCTTATGATGGTCGGGAAGCGAAGAAAACTTCTCCAATACCTCAAGGAAACCGACGAAAAGAATTACTCAAAAATTGCGAAGAAGCTCGAGTTAGAAGCCTAACCTTTGATGAGCAATACGAATACGAATCAGCGAGTGGGAATCTTCATCGACGTCCAAAACATCTACCACTCAGCCAAGAACCTCTACCATGCGAGGGTTAATTTTAATGAACTCTTAAAATACGTCGTGGGCCGGCGGCAGCTCGTTCGGGCTTACGCATACGTCGTAAAGAGCGATCCTGCGACGGGAGAAGAATCGTTTTTTGAGGCACTTCGAAAAACAGGCCTCGAACTCCGCTCAAAAGACCTGCAAGTATATCCCGATGGAACGAAGAAAGGTGATTGGGACGTCGGTATCGCGGTCGACGCAATCCGAAGCGCGGGGGTCTTGGACGCCGTGATCCTCATAACGGGCGATGGCGACTTTGTTCCGCTCGTTCAATACTTGAAATTGGGCTTTGGAAAAGATGTCGAGGTCGCCGCATTCGGGCGTACGACATCTGCCCGCCTGAAGGATGCTGCCGACAGTTTTGTGGATATTGAACATATCCCGCGAGCACTCCTAAAAATCAATGAACGCATCGACAATCGGGAAGACCGCGATCGCGACAGCCGACGGCCGAGAAAACCAATGAGAAGAAATTATTAAATATGGATTTACACAAAAAAATATATCACAAGAGCGTCGACGGGAAAGACTTTTCCCTCGAATTATCGAAGGTCGCCGGCCAGGCGAACGCCGCCGTCATCGGACGGTCGGGTGATACGGCGGTTCTCGCGACGGTCGTCATGAGCGAAGCCGACAAGCCCGGCGATTTTTTTCCCTTGACCGTCGACTACGAGGAACGGTTTTATGCTGCCGGAAAGATCATCGGCAGCCGGTTTATCCGGCGCGAAGGGAGGCCATCGGATGAAGCCATCCTTTCAGCCCGTTTGATCGACCGAACCATTCGGCCACTCTTTGACCCGCGCTTGCGGCGCGAGGTGCAGGTCGTCGTAACCGTCCTCGCCTACGATGAAAAGAACGATCCCGATGAGCCGGCCCTTTTGGCCGCTTCGACTGCGCTTGCAGTCTCTGACATCCCATGGGGAGGGCCGGTCGCCGGCCTCAAAATCGAGGAAGGGGAGGATGTCAAGGGATTCTTTGCCGGTACCGAAAAATTCGTGAATATGATCGAACTCAGCGGAAAGGAAACGGATGAATCAATTGCGGAGCGGATCTTTACAAGCACCCACGAAAACATCAAACAGCTTATCAATTTTCAAAAAGAAATCATCAGGGAGTTGGGAAAGCCCAAGGCCGACGTCACGCTTGCCGTCGGCGATCCGGTCCTTACCGGAAAAATTTCCGGCTTCCTCAAGCCCGAACTCGAAGCGGCGCTGAAAAATAAAACCCTTGGCGCCCTGAAAGACAAATTATTCGAACATTTAAAAGGGCCTGGCGAGACTGAAGAGTCATTGAAAGTAGCCGAAATCATTTTCGAAGATGAGGTTGATAAATTCGTCCACGACCTCGCGCTCAAAGGGGGGGAGCGGGCCGACGGAAGAAAATTCGACGAAATTCGCGAATTATATGCCGAAGTCGGCCTCTTCAACCGCACGCACGGATCGGCGCTTTTCATCCGCGGCGAAACGCAAGTTCTCGCCATCACGACTTTAGCGGCACCCGGCGCCGAGCAGATCGTTGAAACTATGGAGACGACAGGGAAGAAGCGGTTCATGCTTCACTACAATTTTCCCGGTTTTGCCGTCGGTGAAACCTCCCGATCGCGCGGCCCCGGTCGCCGCGAAATCGGCCACGGCAACTTGGCCCAAAAGGGCATCAGTGCAATGCTCCCGCCCATGGAAGAATTTCCATACACCATTCGCGTAGTCGCTGAAACACTTTCGTCAAACGGATCGTCTTCCATGGCATCGACGTGCGCCGCTTCGCTTTCCCTGATGGATGCGGGAGTTCCCATGAAAAAACAAGTTGCCGGCATTTCAATCGGCCTTATGACCGGCGCCAACGAAAACGAATACAAACTTTTAACCGACATCCAGGGACCGGAAGATCACTACGGCGATATGGACTTCAAAGTTTCCGGGACGCGCGAAGGTATAAACGCCATCCAAATGGACGTGAAGATCGGCGGCATCACTCAAAAAATTTTTACCGAAGCGCTGCAGGCCGCACAAAAAGCCCGCCTTCAAATTTTGGACTTCATGGATAAGACGCTCGCCGCTCCGCGGAGTGGCTTGTCGCCCTTCGCTCCGAAAATCACCATCGTTCAAATTCCTCAAGATAAGATTGGGGAGCTCATCGGCCCCGGCGGCAAAACCATCAATGGCATTCTTGCCGAAACGGAGAACAAGGTGACGATCGACATTGAAGAGGACGGCCACGTCTATATCGCTGGACTCGACGACGATGCCGTCAAACATGCAGTGGAACGCGTACGACAGATAACGAAAGAATATCAAGTGGGAGAAATCGTCGAGGGGCCAATCGTCCGCATTCTCGAGTTCGGCGCCATCGTCGATCTCGGCGGAGGACGGGATGGCATGATTCACGTTTCTGAACTGAAGAACGGCTATGTTAAAAAGGTTGAGGACGTCGTGAAGCTAGGCGACGTCGTCAAGGCAAAAATCGTGAAAATTGAGAACGGGAAGATGGGACTTTCCCTAAAAGCCCTGAGTCAGTAAGAGAAAAATCATTTTCCACAGAAAGGTGGAGGTAAAAGTGCTATAATGGTAGTACTATGGCAGATCAAAACTTTAACCAAGTCCCGGGAGTTCCCACGTCGATGGGCGGGGGGGAGCCGCAGAAGAACGTCGATGTACGAACCATGGCTTCAGATTTGAATTCCATACAAAGCGGTGGAACGCCAGAGTCATACACCCCGCAAACGACGGCAACGCCTCCGCCGGCCCCACAAACACCAAGCGCCACGCCCGATAATTTTAACTTTGAGATACCGCAGGTGCCGACTGGCATGGATCAGGTGGCTGGAAATTCTGCACCGCAGGTGCCGACCGGCAAGAAAAAGGGGAAAGGTGCGTTGATCGGCCTCATTGCCTTCATCATTGTCCTCGCCGTGGGGGCGGTAGGGTACTTCCTTGTTTATCCCATGTTCACGGCAACTAAACCGCCCGCCGAGACGGTAACAACCGAGCAGCCCGTCGCCACGCCGACTACGACAGAAACCACGGGGGTCCCTGCAGTCGTAACGACAACGGAAACCTCAACAAACACAACGAGCTCATCGCAAACAACGGCGAGCAGCACGGCAACCACGACACCTCAAGCGCCGCTCGCGCACACTTCACTTTTTGGAACGACCGATGGTTTGATTAATTCAACTTCCCCAATCTCCGGGACCAACTTAACGAGTTTGTCACTCGGCACCTCCAAAGAACCGGCCCTCGTGGAAGTTACCTTCACAGACCAAAACGGGAATTTGATTCCTTTTTCAACACTCATGCAATCACTGCTCTCGATAGATCTTTCGAACTCAGGACTTACTCAGGCATTTGATCCCACTTCCGTCTCCGGATTCGTATACGTCGACTCAAGTGGCGCCCGGTGGCTCGGTTTCGTTGCAAAACTTACGGCAACCTCGAGTCTCGTCGATGAAAAGGCGTCCTTTGCACAAATTTTCGAAGCAAATACGAATTTGAAGAATTTCTTCGCCGCCGACCCCGGAACGGAAGGGGCGTGGAAGAGCGGGGATGCCGCGACATCGAACCGCTACGTCCTCTTCAGTAAGAATGGTTACGGCATCGACTATGGATGGAAGGGTGATGTTCTCGTCATCGCGTCTTCATACGACGGATACAAGGCTGCCCTTCAAGACCTCCGGTAAAACAAACGATCGCTTGTTCTTATCCTCGGCGATGAACCATCATTCACCCGACTTTTATTACACCCTATGAACAAAGAAGAACTCAAAAAAATAGAAGAAAAACTTATTGAGGAAAAAAAGCTCATTGAAGCGAATCTTAAGAGATTCGAATCGGAACTCGATTTTGGCGATGATACCGACCACATGGAAGAAGAGGCCGACGAAATAGAGGAAACAGCGAATTTTCTCAGCGTCAAAGAAAACCAAGACAAGCGCCTCAAACAAATCGAGACAGCACTTGATCGAATCAAAAATGGTACGTATGGCACCTGCACCGAATGCGGGGGAACGATAGAAAGAGAGATCCTTGCCGTCGATCCAGAATCGCTGCTCTGCAAAAAATGTAAGGCAAGCAAGAGGAGGTAGGAGAACCTTCTCGAGGGAGTTCAAGGAGGGGTCAATGGGAAATATACCAAAACTTTATTCTGCTGAACTTACGGGGATAAATGCTGAGCCAATAGAGGTGGAGGCCGATCTAAATGTCGGCCTCCATGCTTTCAATATTGTCGGCCTTGCCGATAAGGCCGTCTCCGAAGCGAAGGAGCGAGTAAACTCCGCGTTGAAAAATTCCGGTATCAAGCCACCCACGAAAGAAAATCGAAAAATAACAATCAATCTCGCCCCCGCGGATGTAAAGAAAAGCGGATCGCACTTCGATCTTCCTATCGCTCTGTCGTATCTTCTCGCAAGCGAACAAATGGCCGGCTTCGAGAGTGGGGGAAAAATGTTCGCTGGTGAGCTATCTCTCGATGGGAATCTCCGGCCGATCGGGGGGGCCTTGAACATCGCCATCCTCGCAAGAAAAATGGGTTTTAAAGAATTCTTTCTTCCTAAAGAAAACGCCGAAGAAGCGGCAATGGTACGGGGATTAAGGATTATGCCGGTCAAAAATCTCACGGAACTTATCGCTCACCTTGAGCAGGGCCGCGGCATACAACCCCAAGACGAGACGGACATGACCTCACTCTCACCCGAACCGTCCGTAAAAGTGAATCACATCAAGGGGCAGCAAGCGGCAAAGCGAGCACTCGAAGTTGCCGCCGCCGGGGGACATAATATTATTTTCTCCGGTCCTCCGGGAACGGGAAAAACCATGCTCGCCGAAGCACTCATTTCCATACTTCCGCCGCCATCATACGAAGAAATGATCCAAATGACCGAAGTTTGGAGCGCCGCGGGACTCCTTTCTAAGGAGAGGCGATTTGTTCGCGAACGACAGTTCAGGTCGCCCCACCACACATCGTCTTTGATGGCAATCATAGGCGGCGGTCAGGACCCAAAACCGGGGGAGGTGAGTTTGGCACACCGGGGAGTGCTCTTCCTCGATGAGCTGCCGGAATTCAAGCGCGACGTTTTGGAGGCGCTCCGCCAGCCCATAGAAAGCGGCCGAGTGACCGTTTCCCGGATCAAAAAGGCCGTCAGTTTCCCCGCCCGGTTCATGCTCGTCGCCGCCAAGAACCCCTGCCCTTGTGGCTACTTCGGAGATCTGGAACGGGAATGCACGTGTACGGCAAATGAGGTTTTTCGCTATCAAAAAAAGATCTCGGGTCCACTCCTCGATCGAATGGACATTCAAATAAACGTGCCAAGGGTGAAAATGGATGATCTTTTGGGTGGGGGGGATGATCACGAAGATGAAGAAATGAGGGCGCGGGTCAGCGCGGCGAGGAATGTCCAAAACGAACGATTTCGAAACGCAAACATCCGCGCCTACACCAATGCGGAAATGACATCGAGAGACGTCGATGAGCTTCTGCATACGGATCGCGATGGCGAGGAGTTTCTTAAAGATGCAATCGAAAAAAACTTCATCTCGGCGAGAGGATACTACCGAACGCTCAAGGTTGCGAGAACCATAGCGGATCTCGAAAATGCTCCAACAATAAAAAAGAGCCACCTTGCGGAGGCCTTTCAATACCGGATACGGGAACAGTAAGCGGATATAAATAGAAATAAGTTCCGCTTCGCGGAACGAAATACATAGAGAGGCAACGTATCTCAATTTATCTCTACTGTTATATCCGTTGTTAGTTTATCGCGAATGGATTCTTTGCTCCGTACACCTCGAAGTGTAAATGACAACCAGTAGGCCCCTGAGTATTCCCCGTATTTCCCATAAGCCCAATTTCTTGGCCTTTCGTGACAACATCGCCGACCTTCACGAGCACTTTAGCAAGATGAGCATATCTCGTTTTTGTGCCATTTGGATGTTCTACAAGCACGAAGATTCCATAGCCGTCGTTCCATCCGGACGAGCCGTCTCCGAGATTCGGATCTGATACCACGAGTCCATCGGCGGCCGCGGAGACCGGCGTGCCGCACTGGTTCGCAATATCGACTGCATTATAGGGGTGCAGTGTCCCCCAATTCCATCCGACGGCCGGCAAGCTAAAGTAGCCCCTGAGATTAGGGAGATTTGTTGAGCTTGTGGCAACACTCAGCGTGCCTGAAGCGACAACCGACGGAATGACAACCCATGAGCCCGGCGTAAGATTCTTCGTATTTTGGTTCGCGAGTTTTATCTCGGCAACCGTCGTTCGAAATTGTCCTGCAACACTTGAGAGTGTATCGCCCCGACGTACTTTATATTTCATCATGCCGTTTCCGAGGGGGACAATGCCGATAAGAGGACTCGAATCTCCCATGATCGCCGAATCGGAAACAAAAACAGTGTTCAAAACGGTATTTTCACTCGGGGAAGCTTCCCCCGTTCCCGCGACAACGTAAGAAGTTTGAGAAATCGCAGTCGGTCCGCCGGAACCGAAGAGTGTACTCGAAGCCCCTTCCCCAAAACCGGCACCAAAGGCGGAAAAGGTCACGCTTGCCGCCACAAATAAAAAGGCCCCCCAGAATGCTGCGGATCTCAAGAGGGAGCCCCCAAAGCTCCCTGCATATTTGAGCCAAACACGAATACATATAAGTATAGCAGAAATAGTGAAAAATGCAAAACTTAAACAACAAAACCAAAACGTAAAACTTTCCACTTTTGAATTTTAATTTTGAAATTTATACTTTGAGCTTTACACTGTACTACATGCAACGTCTGGGGCAACATTTTCTCAAAAACAAGGAGATCATCACAAAAATCGTCAACACTCTCCATATTAAGAGCGGGGATATTATTATCGAAATCGGGCCAGGGCATGGGGAGCTCACGGAACAATTAGTAACTAGAATTATTGCAGTGGAAAAAGACAGGCAATTAGCTCACTATTTAAAAAAGAAATTCGAAAATAAGAAAAATATAGAAATCATCGATGGTGATATTTTAAAATTACTTCCGTCCCTCGTTGCTGATTACTTGTTACCAGTTACTAATTACAAAGTGGTTGGTAACATTCCCTACTACATTACCGGGCACCTTTTACGGATTTTGAGCGAACTTGAACACAAACCAGAAACGATAACACTCCTCATTCAAAAGGAGGTTGCTGAACGAATTGTTGCCGAGCCACCTTCCATGAATCTCCTCGCTGCCGTCACACAATCATGGGCCGAGCCGAAAATCATCGCTCATGTCAGGAGGAAAGAATTTTTTCCACCGCCGCAAGTCGATTCCGCCGTCATTACCCTATCCCCTAAACCCCATTCCCTAAACCCTCGTTATTTCGCATTTCTCCGCACTCTCTTCAAACAACCAAGGAAGACGATAGTGAATAATTTAATGACAGATGACGAATTTCAAATGACAAAAGGTGAATTAACACAAAAATTGCAGGAGATAAACATCGATCCGGGGGCGAGGCCACAAAACCTGTCGCTCACCGAGATACAAAATCTTTTTGCGGCGTTGTATAATTAAAGAAATAATGAAAAAAATTGTTCTTGCTTCCGTATTTGCGCTTGGCATATCGCTCATTGCCGCACCGACATTCGCCGCCGGCATACTTTTGCCATTCGGCGGAAAAATAACGACCGTGGTACCGGGCGCAGTCTGTTCCGACGGAAAACCACCCTTCACAATTACGCCGGCTGGCCTTTCGGCAGTCGGCCCGTTCGGCGGAACCGCCTCAGCCCTCATTGGTTTTCCAACAGAAGTCATCGCGCCGGGTATTTGGATTCTCGGGTTGTATCTTCCGACGCCGCTCCCGATCTGTTTTACGACGACTGTTCCTCCGGTACCGGTCTTCGCGATGCCTGTATACGTCATCGGCACGTCAAAAACCCCTTCATTATAGCGAAAAAGCGCGGAGAATAGTGTATAATTAGAATCAGGAATTGTTCTACCTGCGCTATTTAAAGTTAGTCACGAAATACGAATGAGACTTCATTTAACTAAAAGAAAAAGAAGAGTAGTTGGCATCCTCATTTTGGGCGCGGCCGTCGGCTTGAGCGCCTATCTCATCATCAAACCCGCATCGGCAGAGCCGCAGGCGACCGGCATTTCCATCGCCACAAGCACCAAGGGCGCAAAACTCGATCCGTCGCTTGTTTTCCAATCAAATCCTCTCGAAAACCTGACCCTTGACTTCGCAAATAAGGTGTTTCAAAGCGCAATCACGAACGACCTATATCAAACGAGCGGACCCGCAAGCATCCTTCCGCCGAACACGTCGGATATTCAAAAGACCATTTCACAAATTATCGACAATGAGTATGCAACCGAGGTCGTCACGAGCTCCGACATCACCGTCGGCACCGATGACTCAAAGGCGGCGCAAACCCTCTACCTCCTCTACGTGAATCAAGTCATCTCGGATATTCCAACCTTCAGCGGAACCTCAACGCCCTCGACGAACCTTGCGACATCGTTTACAACCGCGGCGCAGAACTTCAATACGGCCGTACAACTTCTCGAGGCGGTCAAGGTCCCGCCCTCGTGGGTCTCAATTCAAAAAAATCTCCTGACACTCCTCATCCACCAACGGAATGTTTTTCAGTCACTCGCCAAGGCGAACAACGACCCGGTACGATTTATGATCGCCCTCTACCAAGGAGGATCGAATCAATTCGATGCCGTTTTTTCCGAAATACAGAATGAAATAAACCAAAAAATACAAGATGAAAAACTTATTTAAAACTGCCGCGGTTTTTCTCCTTGGCGTCATAACAGTGACCTATGCGGTATTCCCGATTCTTTCGAGTGCCCAAACCGTTTCCCAGTCATGCGATTCGTATAGCCTCGTGTGGGCATCGAACGGCAACCCGGTTGACCCCGCCAACCTTAACGATTTTACTTCTCCTCCAACGCCCACAACTGCCTTGCCGGGGAGTTTCGGGCTAACCACATCAACGGACTCCACCTCGGGAGCGACGGTGCCGACCTACACTCTAAATACCGCAAGCTCAACTCACGCGGGAGATACCATACGGTGGGCATGCAGCAACGGAACGGCGACCGGCGGCGGACTTTTTTCGACAACTGAACAGCAAAACCCTCCGGGCATGGAGTCATGCCTTGCGGCGGCTCAAATCGCGCAAAAATATGCGTGGTATACAACCCTGGGGAGCTCCACGCAACTCGAAAAAAATATCGGCCTCTTCATTATGCCAAAGATCAAAAATCTGCTTTCTAACGCACTCGGCAATTACAAAATAGATCTCAGCACCCTCGTCGGAACCAGCACGCTGAAAAGCATCTTCGGCACCCCGAACCTTTCAATCAATCAACTGACGAATTTTTTCAACAGCAACAGCATCCAAGGCGCCCTCCAAAACATCTTTTCCCATTCAGCCTTGGGGCAAAGCGTCAACAACCAAATCAGCAACATTAGGAGCGATGTCGAAAATCAAATGAAGCAAGAGCTTACCAAGCTAGGTCTCAACGTCTCGGGGCAACTCACGCAGTTTGCAAAATCAGCACTCGGTCTCAGCACCCAAGTTCCCGTCTACGACCAAAGCGTACAATCAGCCGTGAACCAAAACACGGAAGCGACGAAACAAGTCATCGCCGAACAAAAGAACCAAGAGCTCATCGCGGACACGAGAGCGAAGTGCAATCTCCTCCTCCAGGATACCGTCGAGACGATCAAGCGGTCTCTCCTCTACCAGTTCACCACCGAGACCGTCGACTGGATCCAAGGCGGAGGTATCAAGGTGAGTTCCGACGGGAAGATCACCGTGAATCCTCCGCAGTATTTCCAACGGCCCCTCAAAGACCTTGCGGACGCTGGATTGAACGCCGTCGACAATATCATTTCCCAAGTCGCGCCGCAGCTTTGCCAACCGTTCCAGCTCGCCGTAACGCTCCAAATCCCCACAACAAACCGACAGTCGAATCCGTTTTATCAGCAAGCGAGCTGTACCTTAAACCAAGTGGTTTCAAACATCCAGGGTTTTTACACCAATTTCCGGAGTGGAAATTGGCTTGGGTATCAGGAGATCTGGATGCCGCAAAACAACTACTACGGCGCATCACTCATCACCCAGCAAATGGCCGCGCAAGCGAACGATGTGGCACAACAAAACCTTCAAAGCCAAATGAGTCAATCGAACGGCTACAAAAACACCTACGCGTGTACCGAATGGGATGAATATAAAGAACAGCCATCGTATTACTGCAACTCCGGATCGTCGAACACCCGGCTGGAAAACGGCGTTTGCTATGCCCTGAACAATACCTTCAGCGATCCGAACGGCATGGTGGTCCCGACGGATGCCCAATCGATGTTGACTCCAAGTGCATTCTTCGACCAATCATCCGGCAAAATCTACACGAGCTCCAATAAGTCCACGTATTACCAGTGCGCGAGCGCCATTGTCACCCAGCCGTCAAATATTGCCGCGGGCTTGGCCCAACAAGCCTCCCAAGTCGATACGAATGCCATCATCAACGCACAGGATCTGACTGATATCGGCACCATCATCCAAAACGCGGTCATCAACAAACTGACGAAGGTTGGCATCTCGGGCATCCGGGGGATTCTTCAAAGCCTTCCCGCCATCCAAGAAAAATGGCAACTACTGAAACCTTAATGAAAATGTTGAAAAAGAGGAACTTCGTGATCGGCATAGCTCTGGCAATTCTGCTCTTTGCTGTTTTATCGCCGGGCACAAAAGCCCAAACCACCGTCCAAGTACCAATCACGAACGCAACGTCCTCTTTCGGCACCGCCGCTCAGTTTGCGACCTTCGGCTCGACGGCTCTCAATGTAATAAAGGAGGGGTTGATCACGACGGTTACGGGCGCAGTCACCGTCGTGATGAATATCCTCGGATGGGTTGCCGGCGTTCTTATCTACCTCGGTTCCCAGCTTATTTCTTTCGCCTTCGGCTTGAACAACTACATTATGGAAATGCCGGTCGTCTTGACCGGCTGGCAAGTTACGAGGGATTTAGCAAACCTCGGATTTGTCCTCGCTCTTATCGTGATCGCTTTTATGACCATCCTCCGATTCAATCAGTACGGCGCCCAAAAAATGCTCCCCAAACTCATCGCCGCCGCGATTCTTGTGAATTTCAGCTTGATGATCGGCGGAGCCATTCTCGACTTTACGAACGTGGTGACAAAATTCTTCATCGACCGATCGCTCGGCAATGGATCTTATGCCCAATCGCAGGACATTGGAAGCGAAATAACGGCGGCTTTTAATCCCCAAAAACTCCTTGAGATTGATCAAACCACCGCGAAAACCCTGACGCCCGGATTTTCAACTGCCATTGTGAGCGTGGGGAGTTTGTTATTCGCTACTGCCTTTACCTTCCTTATGGCACTCGTGATGCTCGCCGTCGCCCTCATGCTCCTTTCGCGATTTGTGTGGCTCGCATTTCTCATGGCGATCGCGCCCTTGCCGTGGCTTTTCAATGTGATACCAATCGGACAGTTAAAGAGCGAGGGGGGGAAGTGGTGGTCTCAGTTTATCCATTGGGCGTTCGTAGCCCCTATCCTTTCTTTCTTTCTTTATCTTACCCTTGCCACGGTAAATGCGGTCAATAACATTTCGGGAACGATTTTGAGCCAAAACTCAAACGCCAGCTTGAACCCGACGCTCATCAGCGGTGCCGTCATCCAACTCACCAATATGCTCATTTTGGTCGGATTTTTGATCGGCGGACTCATGGCCGCAAACAGCATGGGCATTGCCGGCGCAAACGCCCTGATGGGCGTTGCAAAGAAGACCGGCGAAAAAGCAAAGGGGTGGGCCGGAAAACAGACTGTTGGGAGAGCTGGGAGACTCGGCAGAAGAGCGCTCACGGCCGGATCCGCCGGCGACAAGGATGGGAAATCGTGGCTCGAGCGGGGAGGGGAAAGCCTGGGAAGGATACCGGTCGTCGGGGGCGCTTTCCGCGGCCTTGCCGGCGCTTCATTCGGCGCAAAGGAAGAATCCAAGAAGGAGATAGACAAATCACAGGGCGAAAACAAAAAATACTCAAAGGAACTCTTGGCTGCCAAACTCGATAAGCAAACCGTCATGACCGAGGATGATGTGGGCGCCGCTCTCGCCTTGGCTGAAAAAGGCGGATGGAATCTCTTGAACGACGGCACCAAGGCAAAGCTCGTGAAGGCAATCAAGAGAGCTGGGGCAACGGAGAGGATAGCGGCATTCGATCCCGTTGCTGCCGCTGCCGCCGGCATGGATCTGGAGAAAGCCGTTGGGAAGGTAGAGGACGTATCGAAACTCGACAAGGATATTATTAAACAAATTGCGCCTCACTTAAGACAACAGCAAATACGCGACTTAGGTAACAAGGGGGCAAAAGCACAAAAGGAAGAATACATGAAAGGTATCCAAGGAGCCTTTATCTCGGGCGCTGCAACGGATGAGAAGCGGGCCGCAGTGAAGGAGATGTTTGACCTTTTGGATAAAACCAACGACCAATTGGACGCGACGTTGAAGGATTACAAGGACGCAAAAGACCTCGGTAAGACGGAGGAAATGACAAAATTGCAACAAAAGAGAAACGAGCTGCAAAAGAAAGTCACCGATATTCAAAACACTCTTCAGAATGGCGGCACATATGAAGTGAGAGAAACAAGTCCTCTCCTCGGAGAAGACGGAAGGCCGCGGGAAACCGTCACCAAAACAATAACCATCGACAACGCCACCGGAGGCGACAGGGAGCTGAGAAAGAAGGCGATCGGCAACAATCTTTCCGCAGCGAAGCAAACAAGCTGGCAAGGCGAAGGTTTGTACAAAGAAAGGACACAGGAACACGAAACATCATAACCTATGACGTTCGACGAAATTCCGCAAAACATAAAAAACAGCCTCTTCTCGGAACGAGTTGACGAGATTCTCGATGACATCAGGAGTAAGGCCTGCATCGCAAATCCCGCACTTCTGCCGGGCGCTTTTTACGATCTCATTGCAAAGGAAACGCCTGCTCATTATTTCATTGAATCCCTTGCGGAAACGGGCATCGGTGAAAAAATAGCAAAATCAGTAGCGAAGGCAATAAAGGAGCGCATTCTCGAATCGGAACGATACCCGCTCTTCCGGTGGGGCGTCGACATCAGCGAGATCAAAGCGAGTGATGCGGAAGACATCGAGCACCTTGGCCTTAAGGAGGATTTAGAGCCGGCGAGAGAAGAAAAAACCATACACTTGGAATCTCTTGATGTCTCAGAATCCGAACCGGAGACCATTCCAATCCTGCGAATGGAGGAGGTTTCTCCAAAAATAAAAAAAGAGGAGGAGGCGACTCCTTTTGTTCTCCAAGGAAAGCCCGAGGAAACGCGACCGTCGTCGGGATTTTCAGGAAGAGTGTTGCCATCGTTCTCGATGGGATTTTTCAAATCGAAAAAACCGACTGCCATCGCGGAATCCAAAACCGTAAAGGCGGAGGTGGAAACGCCCTCCGACAATACGAAGAGGGTTGTACACTATATGGAATCGCGATCTACAATCTCCCCCTTCGAAGCGGGCGGTGAATTCTTAAAAACCGAGGAAATTGTTCCCCTCGTCAAACCGGCCCCCGAGGTAGGGGTGCCCGAAAAACCCACCGAAGAGAAACCGTTTATCAACGCCATTATGAAAAAGCAAGAACCAAAACCAGCGGAAGCCGGACCCACCCTTGAGGGGAACGTCATTAATCTCAAGGGATAATCATTGATCATGGAGTTTCAAGTACCTCAATTTATAGAACAAAAGGCAAAAATCGTTGGGCCACTCACGCTTGTGCAATTTTTTTATCTTGCCGGAGCGGCGGCGGTAAGTTTTGTCGCATACAACATCTTCAACGCGTTCATTTGGATTTTTGTAAGTCTGATCGCTTTTGCCGCCGGCATCGCACTCGCATTTGTAAAGGTCAACGGGCAAGACATGACGAGGGTTCTCGGCTCGGTCTTCAGTTATTTCACACAATCAAGGACTTACACATGGCAGCGGCAGCTTGCCGAGACCACCCTGGAGCTTTCCGACGAAGATTTAAACAATCTTCGAAAGAACATGAGCATCCAAGAAAAGTTGAAATCCCTCGCCCTTAAGGTTTCCGTCGGACGGATCCTTGGGAAGGGTCTGCCGGGAGAGGAAGAAAAGAAAAGGGAAGGGTACGAAGTTGTGACCTACTTGACCGGTGAACAAAAATTAGCCAAGCGGGTTGACTATTGATAAAATAAAAGAAATGGCTCAAACAAGCCTCCCAACACAAAATCTGGTGGAGATCAGAAAGATCAAAGACGGCGTCATCTATCTCAAGGACGGCGGCTTGGTTCAAGTCATCATGGTTAACGGCATCAACTTCGACCTTAAATCGGAAGAAGAACAAAACGCCATCATTGGTACGTTCCAAAAATTTCTCAATTCCCTCGATTTCAGGACGCAATTTTTCATCCATTCCAGAAAGGTTAATATCCAAAAATACATCGAGAATATCAGCGAACGAAAAAAGAACGAAACGAATGAACTTTTGAAAATACAAATCGACGAGTACCTCAGCTTTATAAAATCATTCGTCGAAGAAAATGCAATCATCAGCAAAAATTTCTTCATTGCCATTCCTTACAACCCAACACCCGAAACAACTGCGACAACGTCGGGACTCTTCAATGTGTTCAAGTTCGGAAAACGCGCACCGACACCGTCGGAAAACCAAGCGGCCGGCGTTAAAATTCAAGAGAACCTCGAACAACTGAGGAACCGGGTCGAAGGTATCATTGCCGGCCTTCAACAAATGGATCTTCGCGCGACACCCCTGGAAGACGATGAACTCACTGAATTATTTTATAATCTCTACAATCCGCAACTGACTGAGAAAAAAGGCGTAGCTATCCAATAATCAATCCATGAAGGTTCAAATACCAAAAGCATACAAGCCAGGAGAAGAAGATCTCTTCAACATCGTCGCTCCGTCGGGTGTGGAGGTAAATTCCAACTACTTGAAGGTCGGCGATTATTTTGCCAAAACCTTCTTCATCTTCACGTATCCGCGGTACATTTCGACGGGGTGGTTTTCGCCGATCATCAATTTGCCGGCCATGATGGATATTTCCATATTTATCCACCCCATGGATACCGCCCTCGCCTTAAGGAACTTGAGAAAAAAAGTAACTCAAGTTGAGGCTGAGATAGGAGAAAAGGAAGAAAAGGGGATTGTGCGAGACCCCATCCTTGAAACTGCCTACCAAGATATTGAAAACCTGCGGGATGCACTCCAGCAGGCAAGGGAACGACTCTTCGAGGTCGGCGTTTATATCACGATTTATGCCTCGAGCCTTGAAGAGCTCGCAAAAACCGAGGAAACCGTGACGAACGCCATGGAGAGCCGGCTTGTGTATGTAAAACCCGCCCTCTTCAGGCAATTAGACGGCTTCAATTCCGTCCTTCCCATTGCAAAGGATGTCCTTGCCGTGAGAACTCCCTTGAACAGCGGGCCGGCGTCCTCGATCTTCCCCTTCACCTCTGCTGATCTCACCTCTGAAAACGGCATTCTCTACGGGATCAATATGCAAAACAATACCCTCATTATTTTCGACCGCTTTTCCCTTGAAAACGCCAACATGGTCGTCTTCGCCAAATCAGGATCCGGCAAATCGTACGCCACAAAACTTCAAATACTCCGATCCCTCATGATGGGAACCGATGTCATTGTGATTGATCCAGAAAACGAATATCAAAATCTCGCCGATTCCATTGGAGGGAGTTATTTTAAAATCTCGCTTACCTCCAAAAATCACATCAATCCTTTTGATATCCCCATTATCCCCGAAGGAGAAGAGCCGGCCGATGTTTTCAAGTCGCACATTTTAAACCTCACCGGCCTCGTAAAGTTGATGTTGGGGGTCATAACACCGGAAGAAGAAGCTCTCCTCGACCGTGCGATCACTGAAACATATACATCCCGTGACATTACCGCGGAAAACTTCGGAACACTGAAAGAAATGAACCCTCCGCTCCTTGAGGATCTCCAAACCATCCTTCGAAATACCGAGGGGGGATCGGGGATTGCGGAGCGGTTGGATAAATACACCCATGGGTCGTATTCCGGCTTCACGAACGCTCCGACGAACGTCGATATTAAGAACCGGCTGATCGTCTTTTCTATCCGCGACCTCGAAGAAGAGCTTCGGCCGATCGCGATGTATATCGTTTTGAACTTCGTCTGGAATCTCGTGCGCTCCGAACTTAAGCAACGACTTCTCGTGATCGACGAAGCATGGTGGATGATGAAATACAAAGACAGCGCTTCGTTCTTGTTTGGTCTCGTAAAGCGTGCCCGAAAATATTACCTCGGTGTTACGACGATAACCCAGGATGTAGACGATTTTCTCCGCTCTGAATACGGCCATCCGATCGTTACCAACTCGGCCATGCAGCTTCTCCTTAAACAGTCACCGTCGAGCATTGATTCACTAAAAAAAGCATTTAACTTAACCGACGGAGAATCTGCATTACTCCTCGAGTCGGCCGTCGGCGAAGGATTGCTTTTTGCCGGCCTGAAACACGCCGCAATCCGCATCATCGCCTCGTATACCGAGGATCAAATTGTCACGACAAACCCCGAACAAATCCTCGAAACAAAGGGGATAAAAGAAGAAAACAATGGATGAAAATTTAAAACCATTACAAGAATTCAATGCGGAGGGGATTGATGGGGCCGCACGGGATATCGCGGGCGACGCCCCAAAGATCGGATGGGGAGAAATTTTCCTCATCACACCACTTCTCTTGTTTGTGGATTTTGTGGAACTTATGGTGGGACTCCTTGAATTCGTGCCGGTAGCCGGACAGGTGATACTCCTTCCCGTTTCGCTCCTCTGTTCCGCAGTCGGACTCTTCATCACCGGCGGCGTTCAAGTTTACCTTTTTTTCAAACACATCAAAAACTATACCTTTCTCTTGGTTGGTGTTGCCGACTCAATCCCACTCGTGAGCGACTTGCCGCTCCGAACGGCAGGTTGGCTCGTAACCGTCTTTATGACCAACAGCAAAAAGATCTCTAAAATAACCTCGCAAATTCCCGCCGGGAAAGCCGCTAAGGCCTTAAGCAAATTGCCATGAATACCACAAAAACAATTTTTATTGTACTCATTGCCCTTATTGTGGCCCTCGGAGTGGCGACAAAAACAAGCGCTCAAGCGGCAAATAACTACTCGGCCGTCATCACCTGGCGAGCAAACAATTACTATCCTTCCGATTTTATTGGAAAGGCGCTCCCAACCAACGGCACGACCGTTTCATTATTCGTCATCGTCCTCAATAATCAAAAAATTCAAGACGCATCAAACCTGCCGATTCTTTGGTATGTGGACGGGAATTTTATGAATGGCGGCGTCGGAGAGTCCCAGACGAACTTTACCGTCACAAAAACCGCGGGTGACTCCCATATCGTAAGTGTGCAAATAGGGGTGGGGGGGCAAACCATTTCCGCGTCAACAAGAATCCCCGTGGTAAACTACAGGGCTGTCATCAATGCTCCCTATCCAGCCCAAACCGTAAACCAAAACTCAACAGCCAACCTTGAAATAATCCCGTACTTCTTCAACGTCGGCTCCTTCAATGATTTCCTTTTTTCTTGGACCATCAACAATCTTCAAAGCGTGACAAGTACCACCGACAACACCTTATCGCTCCAAGTTGGGCAGGTTGGCGCGGCACAAAACATCTCCATCAACGCTTCGGTACAAAACACAGCGAATGCATTCGAATTCGCATATGGAAAAACGAACCTTTATGTCCAATAAGAAGAAAAAAATTTTAATTGTGGCCGCGCTGCTCTTTATTGCTCTCCCCCCCTTGACCCATGCGCTCGATCTTCAACTTTACAGCTCGCCGCCCTGCCTCCTCACTGACGTCTATGGGACCTGCAACGCCTCGAGCAGCTTAAACGGCTATATTCAGCTTCTCTATCGATTTGGCCTCGGCATCGGCGGCATTCTTGCCGTTGGTATGATCGTCTGGGGTTCCATTCTTATATCCATTTCTGGGAGCGTTGATAAAGAGCGGGAGGGGAGAGATTTCATAACATCGGCTCTTTTCGGTCTGGTCCTCCTCTTCGGCGCTTATCTTATTTTGAATCAAATCAATCCAAATTTGGTGCAACTCGTGCCGCCCAGCGCGCCCTTTGCCCCGACGCCAGCAGTGCCCGGGGGTCAAATGTCGCCGGATATGTGGGCTAGTAATGCCACAAACCTCACAACGCTCGAAAGCGCGGGTGTTGGCGTCTCTTCAACGGGTGGCTGCTACAACGCATACAACGCAAAATGCACCAGCTTGGCCGATATGCCATCGAACGCCATCAGCTTCCTCGTTGCTTTGAAAAAGGCGTGCAATTGCGATATCACCGTGACCGGGGGGACGGAAATTGGTCACGTATCCCACGGTCTCAACAAGCCCGTTTTCGACCTCCGGACGACGAGTGCTCTTGTAACGTACATTCAAAACAATCTCAATCGCACCAATGGAACGTTGGATGGAGTACCCATCGATCAAATTTGCACAACAAACGCAAACTCAAACATCCGCTATAATTGCTCGAACTACAGCGAGTCGGAAGAGCACATCCACATTTCATTGAGTGGAAATTAACTTACCATGAAACGATTTTCAAAAATATTCATTTACTTGGGGGTTGTAATTGTCGTCGGACTCGTTGTGTATTTTATCTGGACCTTTTTCGTCCCGAAGCCGGTTTCACCCACCCCCTCCGCAACCACCGGCGGAGGAAGTTTACCGACCGGGGGAACGACGGGTGGCGCAAGTGAAACGTCGACGGCGACAACTTCCGCCGTCAACGTACCAACGCTCACAAAAATATCCGACCACAACGTCTTTTATTACTGGGTTGATCCTCAAACGAGCGATGTTCGATACTTGGGGACTGACGGCGAGGTTTGGAACGCCAAAAACGGGGGTGATGTATCTGAATCACAACAAACCGTGAGCGCACTTCGGAGCGCCGAAGTCTACCAAAACGGACAAGAGGTGCTCGTTTCCTTCGGCGACCCCACGTCGCCACAATGGGCCGTTTACAACGCAGTTGATAAAACATGGCACCCTCTTCCCCAATCGATTGAAAATGCCACGTGGGGCGCAAATCAAAATCAGCTCATCGCCTTTACAAAGAACATTGATTCATACTCCCTTGCTTATGTTGATTTAACAAAAAACCCGCCCTCCTTCAAAACAATTATGAACAATGTTTATTTCCACAATGCGATACTCACCTTCAGCGCTCCCGGAACACTCATCATCACCGAAAGGCCCTCAAGTTCGTACCAGGGAAGCGTGTGGGAACTAAATTTGAAAACATTGTCGCTCAACATGCTCCTCGAACCTCAAAACGGTCTCTTTTCCGAGCCGAGCGCCGACGGATCTCTTATTTATGAAACGGTAAATGGCACAACAAGCATTATCAACACTTCAACTCTTCAACCATCGAACCTTCCCTTCCCTTCGCTCCCCAATAAATGCGACTTGTCGGCTAACGCTTCTTCGTCTAGTATCTACTGCTTCTCTCCGGAAAACCTGACCCAGAGTGTCACCATGCCGGACGATTACCTCATGAAGGCGTTCTACACGATTGATATTCTCTATAACTATCAATTTGCGAGCGGCAATACGAGGGCGGTTATCCTAAGCGGCGCACCCGGCATACCAATGCTCGACGCCACAGAGGTTACCTCCTTCGGAAATAATATATATTTTGTGAATCGATACGACCAATCGCTCTACCAACTCGCTCTTCCCTCTTCAAAATAAGAACTTTAATTTTCTATCGGAATGATGACGATGTGGCGTTCCTTCCCCACACCAACACTCTCCGTCTTAAGATCGGGGTTTGATGCTATCTCAACGTGAACAAGGCGTCGTTCGTATGAATTCATGGGGGGCAACGATACTTCTCCCTTTGACATCTTCGCTTTCTTCGCGCCGGCCTTGGCGAGCTCAATAATCAAGCGCTCCCGCTCGCGGCGGTAGTAATTCATATCGACGACATACGGGGGTTTTTCTCCCCGTTTCAATCCTAAATTAATGAGATGTTCGACGGGCTGCAGAATGGTCGGAATTTGAGAGCGAAAAAATTCATCGTCAATCACAATCGAGATTTTCCTCACATCCTCATCAACGTTCACCTCAACCTCATTGAATCCCATCAAGGCAAAGAGTTGTTGTACGTGGTCAACTATGTCCATTAGTGGCAATTATTGCTTATTTCCAGCTCTTTTTCAACCCCTCGCTCATTTATTCCTCTAGAGGAACCGGATCGACGGCAATTCGCTTATTGATGTAAATTTGCTGAACGAATGAAAACACCGTAAAGGTCAGCCAGTAAAGGGCTATTGCCGACGGGAGGTTCCCTAAAATCAAAACGGTCACGAGGGGCCCCAAAACAGTCATGATTTTTTGCATTTGTGCTTGAGCTCCTCCTCCGGCTTGTTTCGGCATCATGGCTTTGGTTTGAAAATATTGGAAAACCGCCGCTATGATGACCACGATCCAGTTTTTCGCCGTAAGATCAAAGAGCCCAAAAAAGGTTGGGGATACAAAACCAAAGTTTTTTATTTGATTACTAAATAAATCGAAGAGCGCTAAAAAGATTGGTATTTGAATAATGAGGAGAAGGAGACTGGAAAACGGATTGATCTTGTGCTTCTTATAAAGCTCCATGAGGGCTTCCGCTTGTTTCCCCTTGTCGTTCTTGTGCTTTTCTTGAATTTGCTTGATGTGGGGCTGGAGTTTCTGCATGATCGTTTGATCTTTAGCGCCCTTATAAAAGAAGGGGAGAAGCACAATCCGCACCAAAACCGTAAGGATAACAATAGACAAACCGAGATCGTGAAAGGCAACGGATTGATAAATAAAAACCAAAACCGCAAAAAGCGGCTTTGAAATATAGAGATCAATAAATGACATTAAAGGGTTTTTCTTTTTATTTGCGACTCCACCTCTCTTTGCAACTCTTTAAAGCTTAAACCAGAAGCGCCGGGTTTTGCAACAATAAAAAACCGGGATTTTTTGTCTTCAAATGGATGAATAATCGAGCGTATTCTCCTCCGTACAAGATTTCGGTCAGAGGCCTTAGGGGCAACCTTTTTGCTGATGACAATGACCGACTTTTGAGAATTGCCGCTTAAAATCTTTTTAACGGAAATGAGCACGTTATACCGAGAGTCGCTTTCTTCCCTTTCTCCTCCGCTTAATAAGGACTCTCTTATTGCTCCTTGACCTCTTGAGAAATCCGTGCGTTCGCCTCCTTTTTTTCTTTTTTGGCTGGTATGTTCTCGACATCGCGTTTTAGTATACAACACAACTGGGTTTTCAACAACTAATTCACAATTAAAGCACAGGGGGTTCCTAAAAGCAATGTTGCAACTTTCTAAAATACCTCTATCATAATAAAAACTTATGGAAGAGCAAGAAATCTGGAAAAACGTTTTAGGAGATATTGAACTCCAAATATCAAAACCGAATTTCTTGACGTGGTTGAAAAACAGCCAACTTGTCGGCTTGAATAAAAAGGAAGGCGTTGTTATGGTTGGCCTCCCTAATAATTTTGCCAAAGAGTGGGTGAAGAGTAGATATCATAAACTCATCCTAACCTCCATCCGCAATCTCGACGGATCAATAAAAAATATCGATTATGTCGTCATCAATTCTTCTCACGTGGGGATCGACGACAAAAAAATCACCCCAACACCAGAACGCGGCACGCCACAATCTTCCCTTATTGATGTAAAAGTTGACCCCAAAACAAATCTCAACCCCAAATACAGCCTTAAAAATTACATCGTTGGATCATCGAACGAACTTGCAACCGCTGCAGCCCAAGCCATCATTAAAAACATTGGGAAAAAATACAACCCACTCTTTATATACGGCGGCGTGGGCCTCGGCAAAACCCACCTTCTTCAGGCGACCGGGAACGAGATCATCAACCATTATAAGGGTTCGGTTTCTGTTCTTTATATCTCGTCGGAAAAATTCATCAACGATGTGGTGTGGGCCCTTCGAAATAAACGGACGGACGACATGAAGAAAAAGTACCGAGACATCGACGTTCTTATTATCGACGACATTCAATTCATCGGCGGAAAGGCGGCGACCGAGCAGGAGTTTTTTTACACCTTCAATACACTCTACGAAAACAATAAACAAATCATCATTTCTTCTGATAGGCCGCCAACAGCTATCCCAACACTCGAGGAGCGGCTCCGATCGAGATTTGAGGGGGGGATGATAGCGGATATCACCTACCCAGACTACGAAATGAGACTCGCAATTTTAAAAACAAAGGCACAAAATCAATCCATTTTTATAGAAGATTCCATACTTGAACAGATAGCCTCAAAGGTGCAAAGAAACATGCGGGAATTGGAGGGGGTTTTTAATAAGGTTGTTTTTTATGAGCAGTATAAAAATCAAAAAATAGACAGTAAAAAACTCGATGAAATCATAGGTGAGGCTATTCAAATAACGCCCAAAAACATAACCGCCGGCGATATCATACGGATTGTTGCAGAATTTTTTGAGGTGCCGATGGCTGATATGACTAATAAAAGCAGGAAACAAGAGATTGTTGAGCCGAGACAAATTGCCATGTTCCTTATGCGCGACGTTCTTAAACTTTCTTTTCCTCACATTGGGGAAAAACTAGGAAAGCGGGATCACACAACCGCCATCCATGCTTGCGAAAAAATAAGCCAGGAAGCAACCCGCAATCCATCCTTGAATCAAAAAATAATGCTCATTAAAGAAAGGTTGTATAAGGTGTAGAATAACTGTGGATGGTTGTTGAAAAAATGAACTAAAAACAAATTACCCCCAAAAACATTCCCCATAAAAACCAATTTCATCAACACCCAACCCAAAAACAAAGGAAGAAAAAACGCACCCATAGAAACAAAAAACTAATTTATCCACATATCCACACCGCCGACTACTACTACTATGAAATTAATTATACTAAGAACTAACCTATTAGAAGCACTGGGGAGTGTTGAGCGAGCCATTGGTGAAAATGTAAATCTTCCAATATTAAAAAACTTCCTCATGCGAGCTTCCGGGGGAGGGGTAGAATTTATTTCCACTAATTTAGAAATAGCGGTGGAGCGTAAAACCGCCGGGAAGGTGATCGAGGAGGGTGAGGCGACTATTCCGTTTTCAATTTTCAATTCCATTATTCGAAATCTCGGAACTGAACGAATAACCATTGAGCGCGAAAAAGACAAAATCATGGTGAGTTCCGATAATTATGAGAGTGTTATTCAAGACGAAGACCCGAAGGAATTCCCCATCATACCGCGTATCGCCGATGTGAGTCGATTTTTAAAAGTGAAGGCGGAGCGCCTGAGGGATATTTTGCGAAATATTTCATTATCCGTTCAGTATTCAGCTATACGACCGGAGATAAGCGGCGTTTACTTAAGTCAATTGAATGGGGTATTGTCTTTTGTGGGGACTGATGGGTTCCGCCTATCAGAGATTATGGTTGGGGAGAATGATTTCTCTTCAACAATGGAAGATTTTTCCCTTATTATTCCGCTTCGAACCGTTCAAGAGGCGGTTCGAATGTTCAATGGAGTTGAGGACTTGTCTGTTTTTACCGACTCGAATCAAATACTTTTTGAAAGTGAGAATGAAAAAATAATTTCCCGGATCATCGATGGTTCATTCCCCGACTATAAGTCCGTCATTCCGAAGGATTTTAAAACAACCGTCTCTTTGGATAAGAATGAGTTTTTGAATTCTTTGAAATTGGTCAGCGCGTTTTCCGGAAAGGCAAACGACGTCAGTTTAAAAACCGGAGAGAATGGAAAATTTTTGGAAATTTCCGCTTCCGATGCAACGCTTGGTAAAAATGTTTATAAAATACCCGCAAAGGTAAAAGGCGACGACTTCGCCGTAGTTTTTAATTGGCGGTACTTGTTAGATGGCTTGAAAATGTATCGGGGTGATGAGATTGACTTCCGGGTCTCTTTAGATAAGCCGGCCGCAATAACGAGCCCCAGAGAGCCCCAAATGGTCTATATCGTGATGCCGATTAAGGGGTGATTTATCGAACCCTTAATCGGGCATATTTTTCGAAACCCAATCAAGGACACCAGCCTCCCAGTCGGTGAACTGGGGATCGCTCATGGGGTTTGCTGGAGCAGGTCCCGCTGGATCGCTCTTGTTTACATAATAAAGGATAGAGTGGATTGATCCATTGTTGATGTATTGCCCATTCAACATCGGCTTTGTGTTTGGCGGAAGAGGATCTGGTGGCGTGAATGACTCTTGGGGATAGTTTGGTAAAACCTTGTTCAGGAAGTCGCTCCAAATCGGCACGGCGGCCAAAATACTCGTGCCGCTGTGCTGCATTGGTGTATTGTCGCTGTTTCCTGCCCACACGCCGACAGCAAGGGCTGGGGTATATCCAAAGGCCCATGCATCGCGGTAATCGTTCGTTGTACCAGTTTTCAGAGCTACGTCATAGCCGGGGAACACTGTTTTATTAAAACTTGCTTGAAAGAGGGGTTGTCGGAGGGTTGGGTTTGAGAGGATGTAGTTAATCCACCTGATATAAGTTGGGATGTCGACGCGCGTTGACTGGTTTTGATATTTTTCGAGGGTGTTGCCGTTTGCGTCATCGACTTCCAGGATCATAGTTTGATTATGTTCAACCCCCTCTTGGGACAAAATAGAGTATGCCTTCAGGAGGTCTATTAATTTTACTTCGCCGCCCCCTAAAACCAATGAAAGACCGTAGCGTGACGGATTGTTGAGAGTTGTTATTCCGAAATTTTGCAGCTTATTGAGCGCGTTTTGGAGACCAACGAGGTAAAGAACCTTGACCGCGGCGACATTAATGGATTCAGGAAGGGCTTGCTCGAAGGTAACCGGACCTTGGAAATTTTCGAAGTCTTGGGGATGGAAGCAGGATTTTTTGTAGTCGGCATTCGTATTGTTAAAGTCGGGGATGGCTGTGCAGATGGGGTTCCCGGGTACGAATTCGGTCGGGACGTCCCAAACCACCGTATTCGGCGGATAACCGTCTTCCAGCGCCTGCAGATAAACGAATGGTTTAAGACTGGAGCCCGGTTGTCGAAGACCTTGGAGCGGCATATCAAAATTTCCATCGATGCTTTGATCGAAATAGTTTGCCGATCCAACAAGCGCGAGAATTTGGCCCGTCGTCGGATCCTCGGCGACAAGCGCGGCGTTCTTGCTGTTATACAACTTCGTGTTCCTTTCTACCCCAGTCTCCACTGCACTTTCGGCCGCTTGTTGCATACTCCAATTGAGTGTTGTAATAACTTTCAGTCCGCCGTTCAACACCATATCCTCGCCGTATTTATTAATTAAATAATCTTTAACAGCCATAACAAAGTGAGGGGCTTTTATGGTTCCAAGCGATGGCGGCACAAAATTTAATTTTTCAGACTTTGCCTGGTCGGCTTCCACCTGTGTTATGTATCCCTGTTGAACCATCCGATCTAAAACGTAGTGCTGTCTCGTTATAAGATCGCTTACATGATCGCCCCAAGGAGAGTAATAGGTTGGTGCCTGGGGAAGGCTTGCGATGATGGCTGATTCAGCAAGATCCAAATCTTTTGCTGGTTTACCGAAATATGTTTGGCTTGCCGCTTCAACACCGTAGGCATTAGACCCATAAGGGATTTGATTGAGATAAAAGTCGAGGATTTGGTCCTTGGAATATTTTGCTTCCAATTCCACAGCCAAGATCATTTCTTTCACCTTCCGGCTTATTGTTTTTTGTGACGAGAGGAAGATATTTTTTGCGAGTTGTTGAGTTATGGTTGATCCGCCTTGAACGGGGGCTCCAGCCCGGATATCGGCCCAAAGAGACCGTAAAATTCCCTCCCAATCAATTGCTGGCCGTGTGTAGAAATTTGCATCTTCAATAGCTATCGTCGCTTCCTTGAGATAGGCTGGTATTTCAGAGAAGGGGTTGACGGTCCTTTTTTGTTCTCCGTGGATTTCATAGAGCAGAACCTTCCCCGTGCGGTCATAAATCTTGGTCGATTGGCTGGTTTGGTGGAATTGGAATTGCTCGGGCGTTGGAAGCGTTCGTATGAGAAGAGCGACATAGATGACGCTGGCCGCAACTCCGACGGCGAGGAGTGAAAAGAGGGCCAATACTAGAGTGGGGACAAGTTTCCTCCTGTTTTTTGTTTTAATTTTCTTTCTTGGCGGCACGGGTTTATTGTACCTCTTGATTGCTTATGGTACAACGAAAATTCCGGCACAATGTGCCGGAATTTCTTTATTACAAGAGCCAATTAAACTTCCTCGTCGGATTCTTCTATAAACTCGTTATCAAGATCGTCGACGGCGAGGCCGTCCTCGTCCATGTTTTCCCCCAACTCTTTTTCGTCGAGATTTTGATCTTCAGTGCCCACGCCTTCCTCCTCATCCCCATTATGAAGTGCACTCAAGTACAGGGGATTTAACTTCTTTAATTCGACAGTTTTCATGATTGCTTGTATGAAGCGACCTTTTATTTATTTGAGTTGGAATTATAGTCGGCATCCTCGAAATGTCAACCCCAAAGCCCCTTTTGAGATTGACTACCCTCCGGCTACCGCGATTGCGATCGCTAAAGCGTCGGTTGTGTCGTCGAGGAGTTTTTTGGTTTCCATCTTTAAAATAAGGCCAACCATTTTTGCAACCGCCTTCTTGTCTGCGCGGCCGTTACCCGTGACGGAAAGTTTGATGGTTTGCGGAGTGAACTCCCTGAGGGGAATACCGCTTTCAAAAATAACCTTGTGAATAATACCCCTTGCTTCAGCAACCCCCATGACCGTTTTTGCGTTATTTGAAGCGAAAAGGCGCTCCAATCCGGCGGCTGCTGGGCGATAGGTCCCGATAACCCCCCTAAGCGCCTTTTCAAGCGCACAAAGCTGTGCCCCTATCTCACTCGAACCGCCGATTTCAAGGATACCGCTCGCAATGTGGATAAGCGTACCCCCTTCTTTCTGTATAATGCCGTATCCGGCCCGGACATTTCCCGGATCTATGCCCATAATAACCAACCCCTTAGAATTCGGCATTTGTTGAGACGCTTTGGACGTCATCGTGATTTTCAATTGAATCGAGCAGGTTTTCTATTTTTTCACGTTCCGCTTCGTTGATCTTTTGGGTGAATTTTGCTTTCCAATTTTCCCCCTCGTCTTTTTCAAATGCCCATCGTACGCTTCCGGGCTCGCCGAGCTTCCCCCCCTTTTCCTTCAATATAAGTTTTAGATCGTTGATGGTCCTTCCCGGGCTTGATGTCACTGCTTCAATAATAATTGCAGCACCATCGGGCCCGTAGCACTCCAGGGTAATTTCCTCCAAATCATTTAAAGAATCCTTTGATTTTTGTATTGCGCGGTCGATGTTTTCCTGGGGCACCTGTGCCTCTTTCGCTTTCAAAACTGCGGTTCGGAGCCTTGGATTAAAATCGGGGTTTGCTTCCGCTCGGGCCGCGATCGATATCGCGGCAAGAAGCTTTGAAAACTCTCTTCCGCGCCTTTCATCGCTTGAAGCCTTCTTTATTTTGATTTGTTTCCAGTGGCTGTGTCCGGACATATCACGTTCACCGTTGGATAATGGGAAGTGTGAACCAAAATGTCGTTCCCCGCCCGATTTGTGACTCGACGTGGATTGCTCCGCCGTGTGACTCAATAATATTTTTGGTTATGTACATGCCGAGACCGCTGCCGTTCGGCTCCACGCGCTGAGCGTTTTCACTGCGATAAAATTTTTGAAAAATCTTCGGCAAATTTTCTTTAGGTATTCCAATGCCATTGTCAGAAATGCTGCAGCGGACGAATGCTCGATCGGTCGGCTCCGGTTCCACGAGTATATTAACACTCCCTCCTTTTGTATTGTATTTGATGGCGTTGTCGAGAATATTCATCACGGCCATTCCGAGACGCTCCGGATCGATGCGAACGGTGTAAGTTCCGCCCCCAGAGAGATTCACGGTTATGCCGTACTCTTGGGCTACCACCTCGGCGGATTGCCGGATGTTTTTAAAGAACTCCATGAGGTCGGTTTCGACAAAATTGAATCCAAACTTTCCCTCCTCGATTTTTGCGGCACTTAAGAGATCTTCGATGATTTTAAGCGATCGCTTGGCGAGGCCCCACCCCTCATCGACGAGATTTGTGATGGTTGGATCGATTTTTTCACCGCTCTTTAAGAGGGATGATTTCAAGCTTTCAAACGTCCAATTGATGGCCGTCAAGGGTGTTCTGAGTTGGTGGGCTGAAACGGTTAAAAATTCGCTTTTTGATTCAAGAATGGTATTCTCCCGCGTATTGTTTGATATGATTTTAAGGAAGGCAACCACCTTGCCGCTTTGATCAGCAATTTGATTCAGGGAAGTCCTGATTTCAAGGTGGGGATCTTCAAAGGTAAGATCGACTACTTTTGGCCATCCCGCATCGGAAACAGTATTGATGGCCGAGGCCAGGGAGGGGAAAATGGTTTCCACGAAAGTTCTGAGGCGCGGGCTTGCCGTCATCCCGGGTTGCATTTGAATCCCCAAAACCTCTTCCTTTGATATGTTGAAAATTTCTTCCGTCGCTTTGTTTAAATCGAGGATCCGGAAGTTGGTGTCATAGACGACGACGCCATCTTTCACATTTTCAATCACCGACTCCAACTCGAGGTTCTTGGCTTTGTTTTGAAAGCTTGCCCGCAGTAAGTTCCGATACGAAGCAAGAAGAGTAAGAAAAATAAAAAGAAATGCTAAAAGTTCGACGACGGTGATGATTCCGGGTACGAAGACAATATTCGCGACGGCTATAACGACAAACAATCCAAGGAGGAAGAGTGGTTTTTTATTTTCTTCCTGCTTAGTGTAAAAGCCCAAATCTTTAAAGAAGTTTATGGGGTTCATGATGGTATGTTTTTAAGGTTCCCCAAGTTTTACCGACTTTCGTTTCAACCTTGAGGGGGATGGAAAGATGCTCGGCATTTTCCATGATGCCCGCGAGACTTGCTGTGGTTTCTTTTAGAATATCATCGTGGATTTCAAAGAGCAATTCATCGTGGATAGTGAGGAGCATTCTCGCTTTCCCCTGGAACCTTTCCGATGCATTGATGAATTTTGAAGAAGCGATCATGGCTTGCTTCAAAATGTCCGCACCGAGACTTTGGATGATCATGTTGACAGCTGCCCGCTCGTTCTCGGAAGCAATTTTTTTGTTTGTCGGTTCCGGAAACCATCGCTTCCGGCCGTTGATATTTTCAACAAACCCCTTTTCGGCCACCGATCTTTTTATCTTTTCTTGCCATATGCGAACAGCTGGAAATTTTTCGAAATACATTGCGATGAATTTTTCCGCTTCGGCAAGGTTCATGTTGGATGTTGCGCTAAATGCCCGAGGACCCATGCCGTAGACGACGCCGAAGTTCAATGTTTTCCCGATCCGCCGCTCTTCTTTGGTAATTAGTTCCGGGTGGATCCCGAAAACTTCCGCTGCGGTCATAGTGTGAATGTCTTGCCCGTGTGCAAAAGCCTCCCTGAGGTTTGCATCTTGTGAAACGTGTGCCAAGAGTCGCAGCTCAAGCTGGGAATAGTCGAAGGAAACGAGATTCCACCCCCCTTCAGCCACAAATACATTTCGTATTCTTTCGGACCATAGAGATTCTTGGGGAATGTTTTGGAGATTCGGCTTTTCCGAAGCGATCCTTCCGGTTGCCGTGCCGGTTTGGAGGAAAGTCGTTCGGAGTCTTCCGTCGGAGTTTGTCATGTGGATGATCGGTTCAAGGTAGGTTGATTTCATTTTGAACGCTTCCCGGTACCTCAAAATAAGGTCCACAATTTTCACCCCTCGAAGGTGGGACATTGTTTCAGACGACGTCGAAAAGATCCCCGACTTAATCCTTTTCCTTTTGGCGGGGGGGAGTCCCAATTTTTCAAAAATTATCCCGGAAACTTCGCGTGGGGAATTAATATTGAAAGGAGCGCCGGCTTCTTGGTAGATTTCTTCGGCAAGTTTTTTCAACTCCCCCTCGAGGTCGCGGAGCACATTTCTGGCCGAGGTGGCATCCGTTTTTATTCCCGCAAGCTCCATTTTTGCGAGAACTCCCACGGTCGGCATTTCGATTTCGTAAAAAATTTTTTCAAGGCTGTTCTTTTTGATCTTTTCTTTTAAGAGGGCAAAAATATTCCGCCAATCTGAGTCGTCCGCGCGATCTTTATTGAGAAGTTCTTTTATAACTTCTTCTTTTGAAATCTTGTCGGCGTCGGGGTGGAGAAGCCAGTAAGCGATCGAGAGATCAAAAATATTGGATGGAACGCCCCTTTCGGCTTGGAGCAGTTCTTTTGCGATCGGTTTCCACTCCCAAGCCACTTCGAAATTTTTCGTTCGGAGCATCGTTTCGTTTATATCCTCTGCCGAAGATAGAAAAAGCGCGTTTAGTGTTTTCCCGTCCGTTGTTTCACTTCGCTCCTCTTTTTCCCGAGGAGGATCTTCTCCTAAGCGCTTTGAAAGACTTCCAAAATTCCACGCAAGGAAGTAATTTTTTAAATTTTCCGTCGGTAGAGATTTGAATTCAAGGTTCGATAATTCCACTGTGATCGGGACGTGGTCGTTTATCGTGGCAAGTTCCTTTGAAAGAAGCGCCGTTTCCTTGAAGGGGAAAAGTTTTTGGGCGGCGGGATCGTCTTTTGCTTTAGCCGAAAAAATATTCTCAAGCCGGCCGTACTTCAGGAGGAGTCTTTCTGCCGTTTTAGGTCCGACGCCCTTTACGCCGGGAATATTGTCTGATGCGTCTCCGACCAAACCCTTGTAGTCAACTAAAAATTCCGGCTTCAGGCCATATCGTTCTTGGACGCCTCTCTCGTCGTAGACGACGGTCTCGCTAACGCCCTTTTTGAGGATCTCGACAACCACTTTTTCTCCTTGCACTAATTGAAGAGTGTCGAGGTCGCCGGTTAATATCTGGACCGAAAGCCTTTCATGTGTTCCAAACCGGCGGGCGAGGGTTCCAATGATGTCATCGGCCTCAAAACCAGCCTTTTCGAACGTTCTTATCCCGAATGTTTCGAAAAGTTTCCTCGCTTCGATGATTTGGGATATGAGTTCGTCGGGCGCTTTCGGTCTCGTTCCCTTGTAGTCGTCGAACATTTCTTTCCTGAATGTCGGTTCGGGGCGATCAAATGCCGCCGCGATATAGTCCGGTTTCTGCTCCTTGAGGGTCTTCAGGAGAATGCTGGAAAGTCCATAGAGTGCACCTGAGGGTGTGCCGCTGTCCGACGTGAGCGGAGGAAGAGCATGAAATGCCCGGTGGATCAGCGAATTGGCGTCGATAAGGAGCAATTCCTTCATTTCTTTTTTGCCACGAATAAAATCCGCCGCTCGTTCTCTTTTTGATGGGCGATTGCGATGCGGATGACTTTCTGGGGGAGGTTTTTCTTGATGCGGTCAGCCCACTCCACGGCGATGATATTCCGCTTGTCGTGAAGCGCATCGATAAGCCCCGTCGTTTCAAGATCGCGCGCGGAGCTCATCCGATAAGCATCGACGTGATAGAAATTTTTAAAATTACTTCGAGACCGGGGAATATCATACCTTCTTACCATAAGAAAAGTCGGACTTGTGATGTTTTTTCGAATACCCAACCCGCGTGCAAGCCCCTTGATGAAAGTGGTTTTTCCGGCACCGAGATCGCCCTCGAGGGCGACGATGAGGGGGCCGTTGCCGCCCTGGAGAACGCTTTGTCCTAAAAGTTCCGCGATTTTTTTGGTTTCGGCGCTTGATGTACTGGTAATAATCACAGAAGTTTCTTTTCTTTCTCGAGCCCCAGGTGCTCGTAAGCAAGCTTTGTCGCCACTCTTCCAGAGGGCGTTCGTTGAAGGAATCCGAGCTTCATGAGAAATGGCTCATATACTTCCTCGATTGTGTCCATTTCATCGTTAAGGGATGCCGCGAGCGTTTTGAGGCCGACTGGCCCGCCGCCAAACTTCGTTATGATCACGCTCAAAAGTTCTCGATCCGCGTTCTCCAGTCCCCGGGAATCAATTTCGAGCATCTCGAGAGTCCGCGCCACCACATTTTCGTCGATTTCCGGAACCCCCTTTACTTGTGCGTAGTCGCGCGCTCGCTTCAAAAGCCGGTTTGCGACCCGGGGCGTGAATCGCGATGCTCCGGCGAGAAGGTGTACGGCGCCGTCGGTTGCCGTGACGTTCAAAATTTTTGCAGAACGCTTGATAATCTTCTCGATGTCGGCGTCCTGATAGTAGTCCAGCCTGAATGTCGCACCGAAGCGGGAACGGAGAGGCGCTGAAAGGAGATTCACTTTCGTGGTTGCTCCAATGACGGTGAAGGGCGGTAAGTCGAGGGTGAATGTTTTTGCCGCCGGCCCCTTGCCGATCACAAGATGGAGCTTCCGGGATTCCATGGCTGGATAAAAAATCTCCTCGACTAATTTGTTGATGCGGTGGATTTCATCAATAAAAAGGATTTCATTCGGTTCGAGGTTTGAAAGAATAGCTGCGATGTCCCCTGGTTTTTCGAGGGCTGGCCCCGATGTCGATCTGACTCCCACTCCCATTTCCTGGCCGATGATGTAAGCGAGCGTCGTCTTTCCAAGTCCTGCTTGTCCGTAAAAAAGCAGATGGTCCGAGCTTTCGTGGCGACCCCTTGCCGCTGACAAGATGAGTCTCAAGTGGTCTTTGATTTTTTCCTGGCCGACGTATTCCGCAAAGCTCTGCGGGCGGAGGAGTTGCTCGATGCTCTGTGTCTCGTCGGGGATATTCGCTTTTTCTTGATTTTTGGGCATTTTATCTGCTTATTTCCTCTCCCATTATACACCTACTGAACCAGTCTCTTCGAGGGTTGACATTTAAAACCGTTTATGCTAATATAATACCTGTCACTGATGAGAGGCCTGTGGGCAGGAGATTTGCTCCAGATTTCGGACTGCTTGGTTTCGGCTGGGCACCTCCTCGAGTGAATCTTAATAAAGCCTCTCCTTACGGCATTATGCCCACAGACCTCTCATTGGTGAGAAAAAATTCCCCGAGCATTTATGTGCCCGGGGGATTTTATTTCGTTATTGAGGAATTTATTTACCACGCGATCGGCCCGGTTAATCGTTCAACTTCTGAAAAACTCGTCGTGCCTCGTAACACCTTCAAAATGCCGTCTTCTTGCATGGTCACCATACCGCTGTCCTTCGCAAGTTTTTTCAATTCCATTTCGGTCGGGTTTTTATAAATTGCTCCTTCGACCGATTCATCCACGGTAAAGAGTTCGAAAATCGACGTCCTCCCTTTGTAGCCGATGTGTCCACACTGGTCGCACCCGCGGCTCTCATAAATCTTGTAATCCGCGTACGGGGATCTGTCCACCCTTTCCGGGATGGTATTTAAAAATGATCGAATTTTTTCCTTCAGGGTTTCATTGGGTTTTACTTCCGCTTTGCACGCCTCGCAGAGGACCCGTACGAGCCTCTGCGCGATGATAAGACTGAGAGACGGTCCCAAGATGTTTGTTGGCACGCCGAGATCGATAAGGCGGGGAATGGCGCCGACGGCATCGTTTGTGTGGAGTGTTGAAAAGACTAAGTGGCCGGTCAAAGAAGCGTTGAGGGCGATGTCGGCCGTTTCTTTGTCCCTGATCTCGCCGACTAGAATGACGTTCGGGTCCTGCCGCAAGATCGACCGGAGGCCGGAAGCGAACGTATACCCAGCAGCCGCATCCACTTGGGTTTGAGAAATGCCCGGTAGATGGTATTCGATCGGATCTTCGACGGTGATGATTTTCATCTCGGGCTTGAAGACCTTCCGGAGGAACGCATAGAGCGTCGTCGTTTTTCCCGATCCGGTCGGGCCGGTATTCAAAATGAGGCCATTCGGTTTTTTGATTTCATCATAAACAATCGCGAGATCGTCGGGCCGCCACCCCAATTCCTCGAGGTTGACCCTGAGCGCTTTGGGGTCCAGTAGCCGGAGTACCACCATTTCCCCGTAGTCGGAGGGAATGATGGAGGTTCTGATTTCGATGTTGCGGTCGGAAAGGCCGATGGTGAACCTCCCGTCCTGTGGTTCATTCGAAACGTTGAGTTTCAAGCTCGAAAGCAGCTTGATCCTAGTGACGATCGACCGATACATCATGAGATTGAACTTGTCGTACGCGGTGTGAAGGAGGCCGTCAATGCGGAGCCGGAGAACCCCGTATTCTTCCGTCGGTTCGAGGTGAATATCAGAAGCACCGAGCGCGATTGCTCCCGAGAGAATGATCTCGAGGACCTGTGAAAGATAGGGGCTTGAAAATCCGGCAAGTTCCGCGTTCAGGTTTTCCAGACTCTTTATCTTCCCCCTTAACTCATTCAGCGTCGTTTCATTGATGTCCACCTTGCCGGTGATTTCTTTTTCGGGGACCACGTACCGGTAGTAGCTCCATGCGTGAGCAAGGCTCGTCATCGATGAAACATTCGCGGAAATTTCGTGTGCCTCCCCGAGTTTTTTGAGGAGCTCTTTCGCTTTTGGGAGCTCGGGATCGAAGACGGCCACGCGGAGTTTTTTTCTTGAAATTTGGAGCGGAGCAAGAAGGGCTTCCCGCGCCTCGTTTTCCGGAACGAGGGACATGGCTTGGATTTCAGTCGGTGCCTTTGCCGATATGAGGTTGAGGTAGGGAAATCCGCGCTCCGCAGCCCGCCGCTTTGCGTCGTTTTCCTCCGCTTCGCGCCGCTGTCTTTGGAGCGCTTCTTCCACGTCTTTTTTCGATTGAAGCATTGATTGCATTATAGCGTAATTTTGGTGATTCGTAACGATTATTGACGTTTTTTCAAAAAAGATGTATAATTAAAATATAGAGAAGCAGTAAATTGAGTTTTAAATAAGACGGAATTTCAGAAATAAAGAAGCCGACCAAAAATCGGTAAGGAGGTTACGAAATGAAAATGAGAATGAGAATGTCTGCCGCCGTTCTGATGTTTGCGGCAGTGTTTGGTGGGTGCATGGCTTTTTATCCCCTTCAGTTGACCGTCGTCGACGTGGGGCAGGGGAAGGTGATCCAAAAAGGAGGATTCCCCATTACGTTCGGCGGTATACGATGCATCAACAACACCGGCGTTGCTATCGACTTTCGTCAGGCGGGTCGGTGGGGGGATGAATTTTATGCGAACGATGTTCCTCCGGGCGGATCATGGTTCTTTTACTGGGATTATACCCAGTACCCCCAGATGTCCATCACGGCTCAAGTCCGAGGGTCTTACCAGAGTGTTTCCCAGGTTTTTACGGGAAACTCTTACAACCCTCCGACGAGGATTTGGACGGTTTATTCGAACAGCCAAGGAAGGCTGTGGGCATCTACCCAGTAAGAAGACATCGAGCGGCGTATCCTACCCTTGTGGGATACGCCGTTTTTTGTTGTACAATTATGAAAAAGAGATGATCACGTATTTATTCGGTCCCGATTCACTGCGGCGAAACGCGAAATTTGCGGAACTCACCAGTTGTCTTGAAGAGGGGGAAATAAGCGAGCGGATGGATGCCGATGTGGAAGAAAACCCAGACGCATGGAGAGGAGTAAAAGATTTTTGCCGGCAACAATCGATCTTCGGCGGATTGAAGATCGCGACCGTGCGGGAAGGCGGGTTGCTTGCGGACAAGGAATGGATAAAATTTTTAAAAGAAGAGGCTACCGATCCTTCGGTCCACCTTTTTGTTTTGGATCGGGGAAAGCCGCTGAAGACGTTCGGCTTTCTTCTCAAAAAACCCGTCACGTCCTATGAGTTTGGGGAGCTCACGGGACGAAGCCTTTCTTCGTTCGTGTCGGATGAGACGAAAAAGAGAGGGTTCTCTTTTTCCACCGACGCCCTTTCGTTTTTTCTCAATTACTTGGCTGTCAAAAAAGAAGGGAGGAGTTGGATTGCGGTGAGTGAGATAGAAAAAGCCGGATTTCTCGGAAAAAAGATCGTCTCCTCGGAAGACTTGGATAAAATTTCTTCGTTCCCGAACTTCGACGAGGTGTGGACGCTTTCGCGGAGGATCATGGGAGCGGGGCGATGGACGGAAAAGATCGTCCTTCTTGAAAAACTGTTTTTGGAAGGCGCCGACTCCGGCCATATTTTCAATTCACTGGCGCTCCAGGCAGCCGGAAAAGAAATCGCACGCCTTGCGGCGTACGATGTTTCGGTAAAAAGCGGGAAGTTGGATTTTCCGGAGGCGTTACTTGACTTTGTTTTGAGCTGAATTGAGTTTTTTGGAAAGTCTCGATTTCAGCCGATTTGCCCTCCCCTTTTTGATAAATTTGACCTTGGACATTTTATCGAGGGCTTGATAGACGGTTGGGAGAACCTTCTTTGCCTCGTCGAATTTTCCGGCGTCGACGAGCTTTTTGAAAGCGTTGATCTCGGATCTCATTTTTTTCTTTCTTCCAAGGTTCATTTCGCGCCTCCGGGAGCTTTTTCGGAGCGCCTTTTTTGCTGATTTTGTAATAGGCATATAACAGAAAGAATACTACCTTTTACATGCGTACTTGTCAATGAAGATCCTCAATAAATTTCAGTTTCCCCAATGCCAAATTTCCAATACAGGTTTTAACCGCCGTGGTTTGGGGGTTTTTGTTGTTTGTGATTTCGTGGTAAGGATTTAGAATTTCAACCCCCGGGGGTATAATAATTGGTGATGATATACTCGCTTCTCGGGAAAATCGTGGAAAAGAAGGAAAACTTCTTCGTCATCGACGTCGGCGGCGTCGGATTCAAGGTGTTTTCCAATGCCGAAACGTTGTATAAACTTCCATCGGGAGGAGAAGGGGTTACCGTTTACTCGCACCTTCACGTTAAAGAGGATGTGTTGGATCTCTATGGTTTTCTCAATGAAGGTGAGTTGAAGTTTTTTGAGATGCTCATCACGGTTTCCGGTGTCGGTCCTCGGACGGCGCTACTTATTCTCGACTTGGATTCATTTCCGAATGTCATGGCGGCGATTGTCGGCAAGAGGGCTGACGTTTTGTCGCGCGCCCCAGGCATTGGAAAGAAAACTGCGGAGCGGATCATTTTGGAACTCCAAAATAAAATCAACATTTCTGAGGTGAAGGGGCTCGACAGGGCAACCGAAGTGAACGTCGAAGTCGAAGATGCTCTTGTTGGGTTGGGATACGACCGACGTGTGGTGAAGGGGGTGCTTTCCGCGATGAACGACATTCCGAATGCGGGCGTTGAAGAAAAGCTCCGGAGCGCTCTGAAGGCGCTGGGTGAAAAAAAATGAGAAAAATTTATCATTTTTTGCTGGCATTCTTCGGGAATGTCGTTTATGGCCAACCGAGTCGGCGTCTTGTGGTTATCGGCGTTACCGGCACGAAGGGAAAATCGAGCACCCTTGAGCTTCTGAATGCCGTCATGGAATCGGCCGGGGAAAGAACGGCTCTTCTTTCTTCTGTAAAACGGCGGATTGTCGGCGTTGAAACAGAGAAGACTTCAGACAACACCATGCCGGGCAGGTTTTTTATTCAGCGTTTTTTGAGGGATGCGGTTCGTGCGGGTGCCGGGTATGCTTTTGTGGAGGTTACTTCGCAAGGCATCGTTCAGTGGCGCGATCGGTTTATCGATTGGGATGCGGCATTTTTTATGAATCTTTCCCCCGAGCATATCGAATCCCATGGTTCATTCGAAAATTACCGCGCGGCCAAAGTCCGATTTTTTCAAGACGTTCTTCGATCGCACAAAAAACTGAGGCAGTTCTTTGTGAATGCCGAAGACGAAAACAAGGATTATTTTATCCGCATTGTCGAGAGTGCTCCCGACGCCGAGGTTTTTTCGTTCGACAAGCAGTATTTCATCCGCGAGGCGGAGTCGTGGGGGTGGAATCTTAAAACCGTTTCCGGCCGGCGGGAGATCGCCGATTGGCTCATGCCGGATTTCAATATTTTAAACGCCGCCGCCGTTCTTCGATTTGCGACCGCCCGCGGCGTGCCGTCCGCGGCGATCCAAAAAGCTTTCCGGGAGTTTGCCGGGACGCCGGGGCGATTTGATCTCGTGGTCAAGGAGCCATTCGCAGCGATCGTCGATTATGCCCACACCCCAGACTCCCTCGAGAAAATTTATTCGGCTGCACGAAATTCATTTGCCGGGGAATCCGGCGGTAGATTGATTTGCGTCCTCGGCTCCGCCGGCGGCGGGCGGGATAAATGGAAGCGAAAGATTATGGGAGGCATTGCCGCAAAATTTTGCGATGAAGTTGTTTTGACCGATGAAGATCCTTACGACGAAAATCCGGAAGCCATTGTAAGTGAGATTGAGGCTGGGTTTTTGCAAATTCCAAATTCCAAATTCCAAATTTCAAAGAACTATTGGAAGATTCTCGATCGTCGGGAAGCGCTCCGAAAAGCCCTCTATGAGGCTTTACCGGGAGATGTCGTTGTTGCAACCGGAAAGGGGAGCGAACCCTCCATCCATGTCGCAAAGGGGAAAACGGTTCCGTGGGATGAAAGAGAAATCGTAAAAGAGCTCGTTGCCGAGCGTTTTGTGAATGAGCGAAGCGGAGTATAATGGCGAAATGAAACTCACTTTTTGCGGCGGAGCCAAGATTGTTACCGGATCTAATTATCTTTTGGAGTCCGGCGATTCAAAGATCCTTGTCGATTGCGGATTAAATCAAGGTGAAAGTTTTTGCGAAGATTTGAACTATGAACGGTTTCCCTACGACCCGCGCGAAGTGCAGGCGGTTT
>JAJYWR010000010.1 GCA_021791395.1 bacterium | reverse complement strand
ATATGACCTACGGCTTTGCCAAAAACCCAACCCGGATTTCAATGGTTGACTTCCGGGGTGTTCCATCATTAAAACCGAAACATCCAGAGAAGTTGCTTGTTGATGTCTTAGCATTCACTCTTATGTCAAATCATTTCCATCTTCTTCTAAAACAAAGGAAGGAAGATGGGGTTATGAAATTCATGCAGAAGATAGGTGCTGGGTATGCACTTTACTTCAATGAGAAAAATAAAAGAAGCGGTGTTTTGTTCCAGGGTAGATTCAAGGCGGTAGAAGTTACTAACAACGAACATCTGCTTCATCTGCCATACTATATCCACACAAATCCTCTGGATTTAAATACGGATGGTATGGATGAGATTAAATTCCTGGACTCATATCGCTGGAGCAGCCATATGGATTATTGCGGATGGAGAAATTTTCCATCCGTTACCCAGAGAGAATTTCTCTTGGAATGTTTTGACGGTGAAAAAAATTATCGAAAATCGATTGCTCGTTGGGTCAAGGAAAGAAGTAAAAATCTCCGGAAGATTAAGGACGTTGCTCTGGAAGAAGTTGTTGTTTTCTTTTTTATGATTACTTTTGGTTCTCAGTTATTGCTGAGTGTCGACTGAACGGTCATTTGTGGAGTTGGAGAATTCGTGAAAGAAAAATCATTGTTGCTCCACGAGATTCTCGTGAGACTTACCCCTGCGGGGATTATTTTCCATGACACCTCGTCGACCTGTTCGCCGAGAGGACTGTAGAGGGAAAATCCGGAGTTCTGCCTGATGAGGTTGTAAGATTTCGGCCAATAAGCATCGGCGATCGTAGTTGAGCTCGCTTTTGCGATAAGAAAATATCCATGGGGGTTTATTATCAAGCCCTCGAGTCTTTTTGGAGAAAGGAAAGTTGTCTCTTCTCCGGAGATCAACAATCTTTTTATTAAGAAGCCAGTTAAATTTGCTGGTATATCGGTTGGGTTATATAGCTCAATAAATGGTTCACAGAGATCATTTCCCGGAAATATTTCGCTTAGAAGGATTTTGGGGACTTCGCCGCCCGCCGACGCTGTTTGTGGAACGCTGCTCGCCTCATAAAGAAGCTCCTCATTACTCATCATCGAGCTTGTTACCCCCAAAAAATAAGCCGGCAAGTTGGTTTGTGAAAATATAAAAAAAACCAAGGCTACCATTCCGAGGACGATGGAAGATTTTAGTGGCGATCTTTTAGGAGTTTTTTTATCTTCGCGAGTGGCCATGCATTTATGATGTCCTTTTTTTCAGCAAAGCCGCGGCGGGCTTCTGCGATGCCGTATCTCAAGGCTTGAAAATGTGCTGGCATATGCGCATCGGAATCGATGGACATTTTCACGCCCGCCGCAACGCACTTTCTGACGTACTCATCTTTTAGGTCAGCGCGCTCTGGTAGGGCATCTATTTCGAGAATTGTACCGGTTCTTTTGGCGTGGCGTATCAACTCATCCATGTCGACGTCATATGCCTCTCTTCTTTGTATTACTCTTCCCGTCGGGTGAAAAATAACATCGACATTCTTGTTATCCATTGCTCTTTTGATTCTTTCAGTTTGTTCTTCGCGGGAAAGATTGAAATATGAGTGGACCGAAGCTCCCACAACATCCAGTTGAGAGAGTATTGAATCAGGAAGATCAAGTGTTCCATCTTTTAAGATATCGCATTCACTTCCCTTCAGTACTGTCATTCTCTTTCCTTCTAATTTGAGTTTCTTATTGACTTTATCTACCTCCTCCATTTGTTTCTTCATTCGTTTTTCATCGAGTCCGCCAGTCATGGCAAGCCGTTTTGTGTGATCCGTGATTACGATATATTCAAGGCCCTGTTTTATGGCTTCTCTCGCCATCGTTTCTATGGAATCGGATCCGTCTGTCCAGTTCGTTTGAACTTGCAGATCGCCTTTGAGGTCTCTATACCCGATGAGCTTCGGCAGCTTATTTTCTCGCGACAATTCTATTTCGCCGGTATCCTCTCGCATTTCCGGTTCGATATAGTGGAGTCCCAATGCCTTGTACAATTCTTCTTCGGTTCTTCCCGCAACGAAAGTTTCCTTCTTATCTTTCATTTTGAAAAGCCCGTACTCGTTCAATTTCATTCCATGCTTCACGGCGATTTCCCGAAGGGCAATATTGTGCGCCTTCGAGCCGGTGAAATAATTAAGTGCGGCACCGTAAGACTTTCTTGGTACAATACGCAAATCGACATTAAGTCCAGATTTTAATTTGATGGCGGATTTAGTTTCGCCATGTGCCGTTACCTTGACCACCTCGGGCATCCGAACGAAATAGTCCATAACAGGTTCGGCATTCTTTGCAACGACGAGGATGTCGGCATCGCCGATCGTTTCTTTCATGCGCCGAACCGATCCGGCAATGATCGCTTTCTCAACCCCCTTTTGTTTTCGTATATCCTCGGTTATTTCCTCTATTTCCGGCATGATAAATCCCAGAATGAAGCGGCCCGAAGATTTTTCAAGAAAAGTCAGACTCTTCAAGATTTTTTCTTCGCTCTTTTCTCCGAATCCCTCCAAAGCTCTTATTTTTTGGCCTTCCGCCGCTTTTTTGAGATCCTCAACGGTCTTTATTCCTAGCTTTTCATAGAGTTTCTTGATTGATTGAGGACCGAGCCCCTCTACTTTCCGAAGGGAATCCATGTCAATCGGCATTTTTTTCTTCAGTTCTTCATAGTATTTTACTTTTCCGGTTTTAATGAACTCTTCTATTTTCTCAGCGATCGAGATGCCGATGCCAGGAATGTTTTCCAGTGCCTTAAGACCGCCCTTCTTATATATCTCGGAAACATCTTCCTCTAGTCCCTCGATAACCTCGGCTGCCTTTTCGTAGGCACGTGGCTTGAAGGGGATATTGTCCATATTGAGATATTCGGCTATGTCATAGAGGATTTCAGCGATGGATTTATTGGATGCCATTATTTCAATTATACCCCATCCCTACATTGTACAGATTTACTCTTTTTATCCACGGAATCTTTGGCCCCCCGTTCTCCTTGAATTTTTGAGGGAGACCGGGGGGCGGAAATTTTGGGGACAAATTCTATTGATTGTTGAATTTTAATTCTTACAATAAGCGATAGGGATAAGCAAAAAAGAGCAACTCGCAAGGGCGTGCTCTTTTTTGCTTTAAAGGTCTTCGTTTCTAGAAGTTTATGAGAAAAAGTATGAGATTATGGTTGTTTTTGGGGATATTTCTTGGTCTCCTCGTTGTCGGTATTGGCATCTATTTTTTGCAAAATCGCATTCAAGAAGCCGTTGTTACTCCGCTGGAGAATATTTCCTCGCCGGAGGAGCAAGCGACCGCCGTTGCGAAAATACAAAAATGGATAGCTGACTATGAGGCCGAGATGAGGGCGGATACCGTTGGCGGCAAGACGCCAGAGGAAACGCTCCAATTATTTATTGACGCCCTCCGGAAGGGAGATGTGGAACTCGCGGCGGAGTATATATTACTCGATCCAAAAGACCCCAATCTGCGAGAAGAGTGGAGAGCAAGTATTGAGAAGAAAAAAAGCGAGGGGAAGCTGAATAAGATAGCGGATGCACTATCAAAATCGGTTTATGACGCATCGTCGTCAGACGCCGATGTTGCTTGGTTTTCTGTTCTGAACGAGAGTGGTGCGGTTGATTACAGCACTATCCTTGAATTCAATAAGTATTCGGGGATCTGGAAGATAAAAGGCATGTGATATATGAAATATTTTATTTTCATTTTCATATTGGGACTGTTTATTTTCGCGCCAACTGTTTTTGCGTACCAATCGGGAACACACGCGTTTTTGACAAATGCGGCGGTTGACTTTTATAACAAAAATTCTTCTCCCACGAACACCGCGAAGTTTCCCAACTCGCTCAAGAATTACCTCGTCGACGGATCGATTCGGGAGGACGACGCGCCGCGATGGCTGAATCATTTCTATGATCCAGTTTTTCATCGGGGGCTCGCGTACGATACGACGATCGACCCGATTAATGTCGGGACGGATTGGGAAGCGTCGAAGGATTGGGCGAACGACACTCAAAAGCAAAACTCGCTGGTTTATAAAGTTGTGCCGACGATCGCTTCGATTCTCTCGGCGATCGAGAAAGGAAAAATCAGCGAGATCTCAAGCCAGACGGATTTCACGTGGCAGCAGGCAATCGATCTCTGGAATGCCGGCAAGAAAGAGGAGGCAATGTTCGCGCTAGGGCACGTGATTCACCTTATTGAGGACGCAAGCGTGCCGGATCATACCAGGAATGATCCACACGCGACAGGGAGCCCGTACGAAAATTGGACGGCGGAATTCGCGCCCCGGTCGCCGGACGCGAATTTGAGTGAGCGTTTGAAGGGTAAGTTGCCGATTGTCTTGGGCGATCTCGGTTCGTACTTTGATGGAATCGCGGCGTACTCGAATAACAATTTCTACAGCGAGGATACAATTGGTCTCCAGAGCGGATACGTTTTGCCCGAAGCCGACATGTCAAATCTTGATGTCCGGAACGGCAAGTATTACGTGATAGGGCGTGATAATGAAGGAAATCAGCATCCGTTACTGAAAAAGAGTTCTGTTTTTGGGATATTGTTCGACATGAAAGGTGTCACTATCACGACCAATGATGACTTGGTAAAGGAATCTTATTGGTCGCTCCTTTCGACGAAGGCAGTTCAGTATGCGGCTGGGGTTTTGGATTTGTTTTTCAGAACCGTGAAAGCGGCGGAGATGTCAACATCCACAGCGACAAATGTAGAGACTTCCGAAGGCGGCAAAACCACATCGGGAGTTGGGGCGGCGATCATCCCGCAACCGGTTGCATTCACTGATCGGTCGGTTGTGAAAATCGGCGAAAAAGTAATTGAAAGCGGCGAAAATTTCACGCCGCGGGGACAGGTTTTACTAATTTTTGATTTACCAAACGGAAAATCGACGTCGGTGAATATCCAAGCGGATGATGTTGGTGCTTTTCAAAATGTTTATCAAATGCCGCTTGATGCAGTTCTTGGAGTTTATGCGTATTATGCAAAGGATTTCACGACTGGCGCCGTGAGCGGTAAGGTGATGTATTCGGTTGCTTCAGAAATAGAGAAAGTAGCACCTGCAAGCTCGACTACGTCAATTACCTCGGTTTCAGTGGTAACCTCGACAAAAGCTGTCGCGAATACGAAGCAATGCTTATTTGGTGCGAATACCACATTGACGCATACGCCGGTTATTCTCAACGAGGTAGCATGGGCGGGCGGAAGTGAATCGTATGGCTTAAATGCTTCCGACGAATGGTTTGAGTTGAGAAATGTAACGGGCGTGACTGTCGATCTTTCCGACTGGCAGATTTTAAGCAAGAAGGGAAGCGTCAAAGTGGCTTTTCCGCCTGGAGTGACGATACCGTCGTGGAGTTTCTTATTACTTGAACGGACCGACGACAACTCCGTGCCGAACGTTGCGGCGGATATGATCTATACCGGCGGGCTTTCTAATACCGATGATGGCTTGGCGCTTTTCGATGCAAACTGTAAACTTGTCGACCGCGTCGTTGCAGATTTCGAGTGGCCGGCAGGCGATGCATCGCTCCGGAGGAGTATGGAGCGAAAAGATGACCTCTCGTGGTACACGTCCGGAAGTTTCAATGGAAAAGTTTTCGGGACGCCCAGAGCGCCGAATGGCCCCCCGTACATCCCGCCGCAGAATCAAAACCAAGTGATATATATCGGCGGAGGTGGCAGTAGCCAGAACAATTCGAACAATAACAGTGACTCATCCACCTCCTCGCCGCCAGATTTGATTATCAGCGAGATCATGTACAATCCGGTGGGAGCCGATGAGGGGCATGAATGGGTGGAAATCTTGAACAGGGGCACCACGTCCGTCGATCTCGGTGTTCTCAAGTTCCGCGAAGGGGGAACAAACCACGGCTTGATACTGGAAGCGGGCAGTGAAACACTTGCGGCTGGTGGATATGCCGTTATCGCAAATGGTTCCTCAACATTCTTCAATGATTTTCCCGACTTCAGCGGTACTTTGTTCTCGGCTTCGTTTTCCCTCGGCAACAGCGGTGGGGAACTGGTGCTCAAGTACAGCAACGACACGCTTGCAACCACCACTTACTCGTCGTCGACCGGCGCTCAAGGCGACGGAAATTCTCTGCAATTTATCGGCGATACGTGGACTTGGTCGCGCCCCACGCCGGGTAGCGAAAACATCCTTGATCAATCGCTTATCGCCGATGAGGCGACGACAACGCCGACATCCACACCGCCGGTCGTTGGGAGCAGTACGGATCGCGTTGTGATAAGCGAAGTGCAAGTTGGCGGCGTCGACGCAGGCGATGAGTTTATTGAACTTTATAATTCCGGTGATCATGATGTAAATCTATCTGGATGGTCTTTGCAATACCTGAGTGGCAGCGCGGAAGCTGTTTCGAGCTCAACTACCTCAAAAGAAACATTCGGGGTGGAGGATTCAATCAAATCGAAGGAATTTTTTCTCATTGCCCGTGGAAAAAATGACGGTGGAGACGATGGATATGTTGGTACAACCACACCCGACTATTTTTACCGATCATTCAGTCTATCCGGCGGTTCAAATGGTGGAGTAGTTCTTCTGGTTTCTACGACGGCTGATGTAAGTTCGTTGAACGATGGATCAATTGAGAGTAGTCTCTTCTATGGCAACGGGAGTATTTTCGCGGATTTTCATCCAGCAGCGGTTCCGGAACCTTCCGGGAGTTTAGGGCGCAAGGCATTTCGCGATGAGTACTGTTTTTCGGGGCTTCCAGGCGCGGAGGGGGAATTTCTTGGAAAAAATTGTGAAACGGGGGAAAGCGTCGCCGATTTTGAGATATGGCCCGCCGCTAAACCGCAGAATTCGCAGAGTTTGCCGGAACCGCGTTCATCACCAACTGCTCCCGTGCCGATATTGGGGGAAGATGCGATTGCAAAATATGATTTCAATGGCATGACTATTGGATTTGCGTGGTCGCCGTCCCGCGATTCTACAGCTTCACCCTCAGGGATAGTGTATAAGATTTTCGAAGAAAATAATGGCAGTTCCTCATTGTTTATTGCAACGACGACCGTCTCGGCCGCTTATCCGCTCTCGAGGATTGGGGAAACGTATCATTTTTCGATGTCGGCTTTTGATCGGGATGGCATGCCGTCCGCCACGACCGATATGAGCATCGACGCATCGCTTCCAATTTCCTCGAGTTCGGTTGTCTTTTCTCAAAACTCATTTCCGTCGTTTTCTGCTGGCAGTCACTATTCGGACAATTGGTACAAATTAGGAAGAGGTTTTTCCGGCATTCTCCGCACACTTTTCTTGCGTGGGTTGGTTGATCGGCCGGAATTTTCTTCGTCACATGTCTACCTTCGAGAATTTGAGGACGAAGATTACACGCATGAAGTTGCTGTGTTTACGCTTTCCGATAATGCACCTTTCACAAACGTGGTGCACAATGTGGTCCTCAAAGATCTCGAGGTGGAACTTCATCCTTTTTCCTATTACCGTTTAGATACCTATCAAGATTATCAAAACAGGAGTGTGATCCTCGCGGGCACGACGGCGACCGGTACTGCCATGAGCAACTCTTTCATTCTCGATACCGGTGAAGTTTTCAACTACTATTCTTTTTATCCATTTATGGTTATGGAAGGTGAACCAGGGTTGCAGGTTGATGTTTCCGTTCCTCAAAGGCCGACTACCCCTCAAATTCAATCAATCAACTTTAATGAAAGCAGCATGGCGTTGAATATTTCCTGGTCCACCTCGACCGATCTCGATTCCCTAGATTCGAAGATAATCTACGAATATAACATTACAAACCTTTCTGATTTTCATGAATCCGAGTGGGTGCAAGCCGGATCGAATACATCTTTATCATATCCAGTTTCTTTTCCAAATGAATACAAGATAGGAATACGGGCCGTTGATGATATGGGCCTGATGTCGGATGTGGCTTCGACGACGTGGGAATTCCCTGGCGGTTTTTCTTCTTCCGGAATTCAGCTCGAAGTCAGTTCCGCTGGGTTCTTACCATCGACATTCACAGTGAAAAGCGGATCGGCGATGTCGGTTTCTCTTACTGGTGCCGATGATGAGACCCATGTCTTCAAGTTTGATGATCCATCGATCCAACTCAGTCCGAGTGGCGTTGGTCCCATGATGACAAGAGTTATTACATTTAGTGCTCCTTCCAGTACCGGCGATTATACTTTTCATTGTGATGTTCCCGGACATACTGCAAGGGGAGAGGTGGGAACAATGACGGTGCGGTAGCAATCTTTATTTGGGTTATCCCCAGATTTAAGGGTCCCCCGGTCTCCCTCAAAAATTCAAGGAGAGCGGGGGGCCTACAATTTTTGAAGGAGAGCGGGGGGCGGAATGGGGGCTGTTTGACGGAGAAAAGGGAGTTTGGTAGCGTAAGGGTAGCTCCGCTACTTGTTGGTTTTGGATTTAACCGGCTGAGGCAGGGTGATGCCTCCCCTCAGGCCGGAAGTGCCCGTTCTCGGTAGGAGAGCGGTGCGCGGCCCATGACGCGGCGTACGCGCGTCTGGGCTTATACCTTCTGTCTATTTTTCGCTGT
>JAJYWR010000009.1 GCA_021791395.1 bacterium | reverse complement strand
CGTTTCCGTCTATAACAAAGACGGGATAGTTGAATTCGTTCGAGATCTCGTCAACATGCAATGGAGGGTCATCGCATCCGGCGGAACGGCAAAGGTTCTCAAGGAAGCCGGATTGCAAGTTACCGACGTTGCAAGCCTTTCCGGCATGGGTCCCATCCTCGACCACCGGGTCGTAACTTTGGTTCCCGAAATTCACGGCGGGTTACTTGCCTTGCCGAAACACTTTGACGAGCTCGACGGTCTCGGCATTCCCTGGATAGACCTCGTGTGCGTGGATCTCTATCCGTTGGAAGAAGAGATCAAAAAACGAACATCGACGCGAGAATCCGTCATCGAGAAAACCGACATCGGCGGTCCAACCATGCTTCGATCCGGGGCCAAGGGATTGCGCATTGTCGTTTGCGACCCCAAAGACAGGCAAAGAATAGTAAAATGGATCAAGAAGGGGGAACCGAACAAAGAAGAGGTCATCAGGTACCTCCAAGGGAAGGCAGAATCGGTGGTAGCTGAATACTGCCTACGATCCGGCGTCTACCAACTACGGGGAAAGAAAGATCTTCCTATGGAGATAGGGAGGTACTTCCGGAACCTCATATCAGAAGCCGAGCATCAGATAATCAAACTTACCAGCTGATCCCGATTGAGTTTCTTATTTACCCGCTACAATGCCAATGTAGCGGGTCTTTCGTTTGATATAATCAAGAAATGAAAAACAAGGAGGGGTTTTCGAAAATAGCGACCCAACTTATCGTACTCGCCATCATCATCGCCGCGGGAGGAGTATTGTGGTACTTCACTTCGGGGACGCCGCAAGCGAATACGCCAACAGAAACATCATCGCTGTCAACAACAACGTGGGTGACGTTTCGCAATCCGACATTCGGATTCACGTTCCAGTACCCAGCCGAATGGGGAACACCGATCGTCACACCGCTCAGCACCAAATCGAGGATTTCTTTTTCGGGAAATAATGATTTCATCGTGGAGAACGGGGGATACTACAACCAGTTGCTCGGCAGGATGCTGACCCTCCCGGAAATGGTCGCCGCACTGCAAGGCGAAGCAACCGGCTCAATGAGTGCGGCAATCACGCTCGATGGCGAACCGGCAACGGCGATCGTCATGCCCCTCCAAAACGGCGGAGAGGAAGTAGACATTTTCGCAAGTGATAAAACCTCAAAAACCAACATGGTTCACATCGGTTATGCATTCGAAACAATTCAGGCCAGTGCCGCCCAAATATTACTTAACAAATACTCTCCACGTTCAAATTCGCACCGACGAAATAAAACCCGAGAATCGGGCTGCCGATAAAAGCGAGAACAGCGATCTTTAGAAGTCCGATTTCTTTAATGCATCCGCTTGTTCAGGGTCGCGTTTTTTGACGTATTCAAAAAGAAGCGCTGCGTGTTCCTTTTCTTCATCCCGATTATGAACCAAAATCTTCCGGAGTTCGCCGTCTTTCGTCGCTTCGATCCGCTGGTTATACCAGTTGATCGCCTCGAATTCTTCGACGAACGACTGCCTCGCCCTTTCTAAATCCTTCACTTGATCGGGAAGTTTATCCCAATTTTCTTGATATGTCCCCATATAACAATTGTACCACAATATGTTTCTGGACCCGCTTTAACGATGCTTCAGCGCAACGCCCCTCCAGAAAAGACTGATAACGAACAGGCTGGTACTTGCCATAACCGTCATCACGCCCGGGTTCAAATTATAGATTTCGCCAATCAGAAGGCCGGAAACGAGAGCGAGGATAGCCATAGCGACCGAGACTGCTAAAAAGCCGTTGAAGCTCTTTGCGATATTCCTCGCCGCAGCAGCAGGAATGATGATGAGAGCGCTCATCAAAAGTACCCCGACAAAACTGATGCCGATGGTGATGGTGAAAGCAATGAGAATGAGGAGAATTAATTGCATTTTCAAGGATGAAACCTTGAGCGAGGCGCTCAAGTCCGGCGCGATTGAAAAAAGCGTCAGACGCTTGAGATAGATCAGAATGAACGTGATGATGGCAAGAGCGACGAATGTTTGGAGACCAATCTGGAGCATGGTGAGTTTGGCGACATTCCCGAAGAAAGCCTCAAGAAGATCCTGTTCCGGTATGATGAGAGCTCCAATCGCGAGGGCGGTTACGAACATAACGCCGGTTACCGATTCCGTCGCCAGTTTCGTTTTATTCTCCACAACCCAGATCAGCATCACTCCCAAAAAGAGGAAAATGAGACCTCCCCAAATCGGTACAACATGGAACAATATTCCGAGCGCGATGCCGGGAAGTGCAACGTGCGAAAGGGCATCGGACAGGAGTGCCATCCGCCGCAAGATCAAAAACGATCCCACGAGACCACTCGCAGCTGCGACGAAAATTCCGGAAATTAACGTAAGAATGAAAATATCCATAAATTATTGAAGATCATCATGATGGTGATGATCCCCAAAATGATGATGGTGGAAGAAAGCATGATCGCCGTAAAGCTCTGAAAGCGTCTCGTTCGTCAATGTCGCAACGGGCTCACCGTAGCACAACATCCGTTCGTTGAGACAAAGAACGGTGTTTGCATACTTGTAAACGACATCCAGGTCATGGGAAACGATAATGATAGAAATGGCGAGGCGATCCTGGAGCTCGTGGAGAAGGTCATAAATCGATTCCTGCGAAACAACGTCGACGTTTTCCGTCGGCTCATCGAAGAGAAGCACGTGAGGCTGGTCAATGACGGCCCAAGCAAGGAGAATTTTTTGAAGCTGGCCACTCGAGAACGTCGCGAGATTCTGCTCCAACCAAGTCTCCGGGATATCCACCAACCGCAAAACTTCTTCGAGGGTATATTTATGCTCCGGCTTCAGGTTCAAAAACTCTCTCACGGTTATGGGAAGATAGAAATCAACGTGGAAACGCTGGGGGAGGTAACCGATTTTCGTCCCGGGCGCAAAATAAATTTCACCGGAATAGTGCTTATTGATACCGACGAGGGTTTTGAGGAGCATCGATTTGCCGGCGCCGTTCGGGCCAACAATAGCCAAAACTTCTTGGGATTGCAACGTAAAAGAAACATCGCCAACGATCTTCCGACCATCCAAAGTAACGCTGAGGTTTTTCACTTCAATGATTTTCTGACCTGCCATTATCCATAATCCTATCGGTGATATTCCGAAATGTCAAATTATTTGCAAATAATTCGCGTTTAGAATATCATGGAAATATGACGAAAAACGATGCGAATCGGCAACTCCTCAGAAAAAGCGGCTACAAGGCGACGCCGTCCCGGCTCGCAATCCTCGGAGTTTTCAAAAAGGCGAAGAAACCACTGAGCGCTCAGGAAGTCATCAACGCCTTACCGCGGAGCGCCGACCAGGCGACGGTTTATCGGGCGCTTAAATCACTGAATGAGAAGGGGATTCTCCGACAAATCGATCTACGGCACAACCATGCCCATTATGAACTTGCCGATCTTACCGAACACCATCATCTCATATGTCTCGCATGCGGGAAAATAGAAATCGTTCATCACTGCAACATGGAAGAAACCGAGAGCCGCATCCTCCGATCTTCGAAGCATTTCGCGGAAATCAAGCAGCACGCCCTGGAATTCTACGGCATCTGCAAATCCTGCGCTGCACGGCGAAAAAAGTTATAATAAATCGATATGATCAGGGGGAAACAAAAAAAAGCCCTTCACGGGCTTACCATCATTTTCAAATACGTCAAACCGTACCAGAAGGTCATTACGGTGATTTCTGTTTTGAGTATTATTTCAGCTATCGCGAATACCGCCGTGCCGTATTTTGCCGGACGGATCGTCGACAGCATCGTGAATCAAAGCGGAACCTTCACGTTCTTCGGGAAAATAATGCCGCTGGTTTTTCTCTTCCTCGGCATTTGGATCGTCATCAAGCTCATCGCTGACGCATCAAGTTGGCAGATCGAACTGAAGCAAGAGAAACTTCTTTCACTGGTGGAAGCGGACTATATCGTAAAGGGAATGAGCAAACTCCTCGAACTCCCGCTCTCATTTCACAAAGAACATAAGATGGGCGATACCATGGACCGGATCAACCGCGCATCAAGCTGGCTCCAAAACATCTTAGGAAACGTCCTCATCAGCCTCGCTCCGCAGATATTGAGCGTGATCGGCGCTTTGGCGGTAACGTTCGCCATCAAGCCGGTTCTGACATCAATGATTCTCATCGCGGTCGTGATTTACGTCTTTATCCTCTTCAACGTAGCGCCGAAGCTTTCGGCGCTCCAACGGAAGATGCATCACGCCTACAACCAAGCCTACGGCGATGCGTACGACGCCGTCATGAACGCCCAAGCTGTGAAGCAGGCGACCGCCGAAGAGTACGAACATAAAAAATCGTACAAGAACTTCAACCTGAAGGCCGCCAAGTTCTGGCAGGAATTCATCGGCATTTGGCAAAACATCAGCTTTTCCCAGCGCGTTATTATCATCATCTCCCAAATCATCATTTACGCATACGCGATCAACTCGATTTGGCAGGGGAGAATGACCATCGGAGAACTCGTCATGTTCAACGGCTACGCCGCCATGTTCTTCGGGCCGTTCGTGATCCTCGCTCAAAATTGGCAGACGTTTAACAACGGCATGGTCGCCCTCGAGCGGGCAGAAAAAATCCTGACACGGCCGACGGAAATCTACGTTCCGAAGTCGCCGGTTATCCTTGAAAACCTGAAGGGGGGTGTTGAATTCAAGAATGTAAGCTTCACCTACAAGAACAACACGACGCCAACCTTGTCCGACGTAAGCTTTTCAGTCCATTCCGGGGAAATCATCGCACTCGTCGGAGAATCGGGTGTTGGAAAAACGACACTTGTCGACCTCATCTCGAATTACATCCAACCAACGGCGGGGGAAATTTATCTTGACGGTCATGATATCCGGAATATCGACCTCAAATTCTTGAGAACTCAAATCGCCGTCGTTCCGCAGGAGATCACACTCTTTAACGAAACGGTTAAGAACAATATTCGCTACGGCAATTTTTCCGCATCCGACCGAAAGGTATTGGAAGCCGCAAAACTTGCCCACGCCGACGATTTCATCAATAAATTTCCCAAGCGATACAACCAGGTCGTCGGCGAACGCGGCATCAAGCTTTCGACCGGCCAAAAGCAGCGCATCGCGATAGCCCGGGCGATTCTGAAAGATCCCACAATTCTCATCCTCGACGAACCGACATCGAGCTTGGATGCTCAATCGGAAAAGTTTGTCATGGAAGCGCTCGGAAAACTCATGGAGGGAAGAACCACCTTCATCATCGCGCACCGCTTGAGTACGGTGAAAAAGGCGGATCGCATCTTCTTCCTGCACCGGGGACATATCGCGGAAGAGGGAACGCACGAGGAGTTGATCCGAAAACCGGACGGCCTCTACAAGAAGTTCTACGATCTCCAGCAATTATAGAAGGTAACCAAAACGCCGGCTGTTTGGTATACTTTAATATATGTTCGAATTACCAAAATTACCGTACTCCTATGACGCGCTCGAGCCGTACCTCGACGCGAAGACCATGGAGGTTCATTACACGAAGCACCACGCGGGATACGTGGCGAAGTTGAACGATGCGCTTGCCGGTTTTCCAGAGCTGCAAAAGAAAACGGTACGGGAATTGGTCGAGGAACTCCAAAATATGCCGGACTCGGTGAAGTCGGCAGTAAAAAACCACGGCGGTGGCCATTTCAACCATTCGCTTTTTTGGGAGCTTATGAAACCCAGGGGCGGGGGAGCACCGACGGGGGAACTTTCGAGCGCGATAATGGCGACCTTCGGCAGCTTTGAAAAATTTCAAGAAGAGTTTACGAAAGCCGGCGGCGGCGTTTTCGGAAGCGGCTGGGCATGGCTTGCCATGAGCAATAGAGAGGGCTTGAAGATCATCCAGACATCGAATCAGGAAAATCCGATTTCAAACGGGTTTAAACCCGTTCTTTGCCTCGACGTTTGGGAACACGCGTATTACTTAAAATACCAGAACCGACGGCCCGATTACATTGCCGCTTGGTGGAACGTCGTGAATTGGGACCAAGCCAATACCAATTTCATCAGCTAGCAAAAGGAGAGATTTTGTGATATTATAAACCTTATAAGAGAGGCTAAAAACCCTTATTTTTTATGGTGAAAATACAAATAAACAAAGAGGAAAAAATGCCCAAAAAAGAACCGAAACAAGGACCAAAGGAAGAGTCAAAGAAGGCAGAAAAGCCGAAGGAAAAGGAAGCTTCGTACAGCGCAAAGAACATTTATGTTCTGGAGGGCCTCGAACCGGTTCGGAAACGTCCGGGCATGTACATCGGCTCTACGGGTGTCGACGGCCTCCACCACTTAATTTGGGAAGTCGTCGACAACTCCATCGACGAAGCGATGGTCGGCTATGCCAAAAACATCGTGATTGAACTCTTGAAAGATAACCGTGTCGCCGTTACCGACGACGGGCGGGGTATTCCCGTCGACATCCATCCGCAAACCAAAAAATCAGCTCTCGAGACGGTTTTGACGACACTTCACGCCGGCGGAAAATTCGGCGGTGATTCGTACAAAGTTTCCGGCGGACTCCACGGCGTCGGCGTCTCGGTCGTGAACGCACTTTCGACGTGGCTCCGCGTTGAAGTCTACCGCGACAATACGATCTACTTCCAGGAATACAAACGAGGGAAACCCGAATTCGCCGTGAAGAAAAACGGCAAATCGACCCACACGGGGACGAAAGTCATCTTCGATGCGGATCCGGAAATTTTTCAAAAAGTGGAATATGACCGGAAGCGAATCATCGACCACCTCCGCCAGCAAGCGTATCTCACGAAAGGCGTCCGCATCACGGTCGTCGACGAGCGGGGAGATGAGCCGTATCGCTACGGTTTCTATTTCGACGGCGGATTGAAATCATTCCTCGGTTATCTCGTGGACGGCGAAACGCCAATCCAAGATGAATTCTTTTACGTTCATAAAACGTACCAAGACATCGAAGTAGAGGCGGCGATCACGTACATCAACGACCAAGAGGCAAGAGAGTTGAGCTTTGCAAATAATATCTATACATCCGATGGCGGCATGCATTTGACCGGACTCCGATCGGCCATGACGCGCAGCTTAAATGATTATGCAAAGAAAGAAGAATACATCAAAAATGGGGATGACGGTTTGACCGGCGACGACATCCGGGAAGGGGTCGTCTCAATCGTTTCCATCAAAATTCATGAACCGCAGTTCGAAGGACAAACGAAAGCGCGGCTCGGCAACCCCGAAGCGAGAACGGTGGTTGAGTCGGTTGTGAATGAAGCTCTTAAAGAATTTTTGGAAAAGCATCCTCAGGACGCAAAAAAGATCATCGAAAAGAACCTCATCGCCGCGAAGGCCAGAAAGGCCGCAAAGGCGGCGAAAGATACCGTCCTCCGAAAGGGAGCTCTCGAGGGATTGACGCTGCCCGGAAAACTCGCCGACTGCTCGTCCCGCAAGGCAGAAGAGTCTGAACTCTTCATCGTCGAGGGGGATTCGGCCGGCGGCTCCGCCAAGCAGGGCCGCGACCGGCGGTTCCAGGCAATCCTTCCGCTCCGCGGCAAGATCATGAACGTGGAAAAATCGAGGATCGACAAGATGCTCGTCAATAAGGAGATTCGTTCTCTCGTCATAGCACTGGGAACGGCCATATCCGAGAATTTCGATATAACCAAACTCCGCTATCATAAGATCGTCATCATGACGGATGCCGACGTCGACGGTGCGCACATTCGAACCTTGCTCTTGACTCTTTTCTATCGCTATTTCCCGAAGATTATGGAAGACGGCTACATTTACATCGCTCAGCCGCCGCTTTTCCGCGTCCAAAAAGGGAAAGAGTTCCAGTATGCGTACAGCGATAATGAACGCGATAAACTCATTAAGAAAATGGGCGGAGACGGCGTGAATATCCAGCGCTACAAGGGTCTCGGAGAGATGAATCCGGAGCAGCTGTGGGAAACCACCATGAACCCAGCGACACGACTTATGAAAAAAATCACCATCGACGATGCCGTCGAAGCGAACCGGATGTTCGACGTCTTGATGGGCGAGCTTGTGGAACCCCGCAAGAACTTTATTCAGGCAAACGCCGTCTACGCCAAAAACATCGATATTTAACCATCTCTCAAGGTGACCCCCAGGGCGACCCGCCTGCGCAAGCAGGAACCCCCGGGAGGTCTTTTCATTGACAGAAAAGGGAGCACTTGATACTATGGAAACGTTCCGTAGATAGCAGGGGCCGCAAGGCTTAATCATCCTGCCGAGGAAGAAACTTCGAGGAAGTCGGTCGATTCTTCTTAAAACTGCGGAAACGCAGATTTTTTGTTACATGAAAACAAAAGCGCAGAAAAAGGAACAAATCGAAACGGGGAAAGGGGAATTCGATAAAAGCGAAACCATTGTTTTCGCCGACTTCACCGGTCTCTCGGCAAACGACTTGAACGTATTCCGAAAACTCGTTCGGGGATTGGGCGGCGTCATGGTGGTGATGAAGAAACGGCTCTTGACCCTTATGTTCAAGGAAAAAGATATCAACTTTGATGCAAAAAAACTCGAAGGCCAAGTCGGTGTCGTGTTTTCCCCGAAAGATTCGGTCGAGACCGCAAACGTCGTCTACCAATTCGGCAAACCGTTCAAAACCAAGAACATCTTCAATATTTTGGGCGGTTTCGAGGTCAAGGGAAAACGGTTCATGGAGAAAGCGGAAGTTGAAACGCTCGGACAGCTTCCGTCGCGCGAAGTCCTCTTGGGACAGCTTGCGTTCATGCTCACCGTTCCGATCAAGAAAGTCCTTTTTGTTTTAAACGAAAAGGCGAAACAGCAATAAAGGTCAATTCATTCAAACTATCATGGAAAAATTCAACGACATCATAGAAAAGATCGAGAAGCTCTCGGTCATCGAACTCTCCGAGCTCGTCAAGACGCTCGAAGAAAAGTTCGGCGTCTCGGCTGCGGCAATGGCCGTCGCAGGACCGGCGAACGGCGGGGGAGCCGCGGAGGAAAAGACCTCCTGGGGCGTCATGCTCAAGGCCGCCGGCGATCAGAAGATCAACGTCATCAAGATCATCCGGGAAGCGACCGGTTTGGGTCTCAAGGAGGCCAAGGACGTCGCGGACGGAGCTCCGAAACTTGTCAAAGAAGGACTAAAAAAAGAAGAAGCCGAGGAACTCAAGAAGAAACTCGAGGACGTCGGTGCCACCGCGGAATTGCAATAGCTCATTGCCAAAACAGCGCCTTGAAAGAGGCGCTGTTTTGTTTTACTTTTAAGGTACCGCACCCTTAGCTTAGTGGTAGAGCGTACGATTCACATTCGTAAGGTCGCAGGTTCGATCCCTGCAGGGTGCACCAATGAAAACACTGAGACTGACCCGCTTCGGCAATCCGATACTGCGGAACAAAACAAAAAAATCCGGCCAGCGGAAGTCGAGAAAACTTTCTCCAAAGCGCTCGTCAAACAAATGTTCTTTACCATGAGAAGAATTAACGGAGTAGGACTGGCGGCTCCGCAAATCGGCAAGTCAATCCAGCTAGCAGTCATAGAAATAGACAAAACCAAAACAAGGCCAAGCGTTAAGCCTCTGAAGCCAACCGTCATAATAAACCCTAAAATCCTGAGCCATTCGAAAGAAGTTAATTATGACTGGGAGGGGTGCCTCAGTTTCGATGGCGCAAGAGGCCTGGTTCCCCGATACAATAAAGTAGAGGTCTCTTATTTCGACGAAAATTTCAAAAAGATAGTCGCGCAATTCACGGGTTTCCAAGCAAGGGTATTCCAACACGAAATTGATCACCTCAACGGCTTGGTATACCCGGAAAGAATGACCAATATGAAGGATCTCATAACGCTGGAAGAATTCAAGAAAAGAATCCTCAAAAAAGGATTAAAAAGTAAATAAGTTATAAAAATGGACAATTCTTGCACCATATATTTGGTCAGGCACGGCGAATCGGAGGGCAACGTCGGCAGGTTAGTAGGAGGAAATCCTCCTTTGACCGAGAATCATTGACTAAAAGCCAATTTAGTTATATAACTTTTCTCAGCCTGGGGTATATTTTTTCCCAGAACTGTTTTTAATCAAACTTTTAAAAAACAAAATATAGGAGGCATCAATGAAACGAACGACGGGAATTCTCGTCGCGGCCGGTACGGCCGTACTCAATTGGCTCATTTTCCTTCAAGTAGGGAAATGGCTGCACTTTCAGGATCCAAGCTTCTTCGCAACGGCGATAGCAATGACCCTGGTCATCCACGAACTTGGACACCTCATCGTCCTTGAGGCAAATGGCATCAAGACACATCTCATCTTTCTCGTCGTGCTCGGGGGAGCAATACCCGATCCGAGCTCGAAAGACAAGCTCGATAGATTACCGTGGTCAAACAAGGCGGCGATCTATCTAGCCGGCGTAACGGGGAACGTCTTTGTAGTGATAGTTTACGGGATACTTACCGCCATTGGAACTGAGCCAGATATCGAGGCGAGGGTAAGGGGAAACCCGACGAAGTATATCAAGTCAATTCATATTGACCAAATTGAGAGCTATGGTGGACGCCATGGTACATGGTTTCATAAGACAGGCATTGAGCTAAACAAAGAGATGGTGGCGATCATTGGAAACAAGGGAAGTGGGAAGAGCGCATTGACGGATATAGTCGGTCTCCTTGGTAATAGCCATAACCAGAAATACGATGCCGGAACCGGAAAGACAGAAGAGCTGTTTTCGTTTCTCAATAGAGAGAAGTTCCT
>JAJYWR010000006.1 GCA_021791395.1 bacterium | reverse complement strand
GAAGCGGCTTGCGCCTTTAGAATTGCTTCCACATGGAGAATTATCCAACCTTTCGGCTGGCTATGCTCCACTTCGGGGTACGTACTAGGGTGTTACTAACTCGTTCGCCACTGTCCTTGCGGACCGTGCGACTTGCATGCCTTATCCACGCCGCCAGCGTTCATCCTGGACCAGGATCAAATCCTCAAAAAGAAACTCCGTACGAAAAACCTATCGATAAAGTTCCTCGTACGAAATCTCTCAAGTTCGGCCCGAAGGCCGAACCAGAAAGGGACAACTAAAAAAATTTTCAACTACATACTAGTAGCTTTTTCAAAAAGCTTTCAAACAAGAAAGAGTTCCAAACAGCGTGAGTAGTAGTATAGCCGATCCCCGGGGCTTGTCAATAGGAAAAATGGGTGCTACCATAAGGCTACTGAACGCCATGAAAAAGGATATTCACCCGAAGTATTACCAAAAAGCGAAAGTAACCTGCGCATGCGGGAATGTGTTTACAATCGGCTCGACGGTTCCCGAGATGCACGTCGAGATCTGCTCGAAATGCCACCCGTTCTACACCGGCCGGGAACAGTTGATCGACACCGCCGGAAGGATCGAGAAATTCAAGGCGCGTCGGACCAAAGCCGAAACGGTTCCCAAGAAGACCAAGAGGGTCAGAGCAAAGAAACAGGCAAAGAAATAAAAATCCATGGAATTAAAAACGCAGGAAAGAAGTGTATTGGGTAAGAAGGTAAAGAACCTCCGGGCCAGTGGGCTTATTCCCGCCGAGCTGTACGGCAAGGGAATCGAGAATAAACATCTTTCTGTCGGATCACGGGATTTCATGAAAATTTTCAAAGAAGCCGGAGAAAATACCGTGGTAACACTTACGATTGACGGTAAAGAAAAATTCCCCGTCATTATCTCCGACGCCCATTTCGACCACCTAAAAGACGAGGTTACAACCGTCGACTTCCACAAGATCAACATGGACGAAAAGATAGAAGCGGAAATTCCAGTGGAACTCACGGGCGAGGCCCCGGCCATAAAGAAGGGTCTCATCGTCGTGAAAGTCATGAACGAAATAAAGGTTTCGGCGACGCCGGCTCATTTGCCGCACAAATTCGAAATCGATGTGGGGGGTCTTGCCGATGAAGGAAATGCCATCCACGTCAAGGACTTGAACATCGGGAAAGAAGTGAAAGTAATAACGCCGGAAAATTCAGTGATTGTTATCGTAAATAAAATGAAGGAGGAGAAAGAAGAAACTCCGCCGCCGGCGCCGGAAGCCGCCCCAGCAGAAACAACCCAGGGAGCAGAGACGGGAACGGAAGAAAATAAATAAGGAAAACAAAAAGGCACCCGGTAACAATCGGGCGCTTTTTTTGTTACTATATAAGGAAGTGAGTGAGAAAAAAACACAGCTCGTTCTTGCTTGCGCGCTCCTCGTTCTGGGCGCGTGGTTTTTCAGCGTGCATGCGCAAACGACCTCAACGACGGGAGTAACCTCAACCACCTCGACGAGCCCGGGGCAGACGGCTACAACAACCGACACTCAGGCTGAACGGGCAGCCTTAGAAGCGCAGCTCGCCGATCTTGAGAACCAAATTGAACAACAACAACAACAAATCAGTAAGTATCAAGCCCAAGGCAGTACGTTGAGCGGCGAGATTCGTTATCTGAACTCGAAAATATCGCAAATCAACCTCCAAATAAAGGCGGTTAATCTGAAACTCACGCAACTTTCGAGCGACATCACGGACACCCAAAGCCAGATAAACCAAACCGAGAATCAAATCAACGTCAATAAAGACGCTCTTGCCTCCTCGATTCAAGCCATTTACGAAAGTGACAATCAAAATCTCCTCGAGATTCTCCTTGCCAACAACAACCTCTCCGACTTCTTTTCGAACGTCGATAACATCATTTTGGCCCAAAGCAATATGCGGGATGAGTTGGACCAAATACAAAAATTGAGAGATCAGCTCGTCGCTCAGCAGCAAACCCTGACCGGCGAACTCTCCGACACCCAAAATTTCAAGAACATTCAAACCACGCAAAAATTCTCCCTCCAAACAACGCAAAGTCAAAAAACCACCCTTTTAAAACAAACAAGAGGACAAGAGGCCACCTATCAAAAAATCCTCGCGAAGACCAAAGAAACGGCGGCTCAAATACGGAACCGCATCTTCCAGCTCTTGGGCGGAGGGCAACTAACCTTCCAGCAGGCATACAACTACGCGAAGCTTGCCGAAGGAGCGACCGGCGTCCGAGCTGCGCTCATTCTCGCCATCTTGAACCGCGAGTCCGCTTTGGGACAAAACGTCGGAAAATGCTCATACACCACGGCGATGAATCCGACTCGCGACGTACCGATATTTTTGAAGCTTCTCCAGTCACTCAACATCGATCCAGGTTCGCAATCCGCATACGTCTCCTGTCCGAATTCCGACGGCGCGTACGGCGGAGCTATGGGACCGGCTCAATTCATACCATCGACATGGAATTTGTACGCATCACAAATATCGCAGATCACTGGGGATAGCCCCGCGAACCCGTGGAACAATTCCGATGCCTTCGTCGCAACGGGACTCCTCATGAAAGACCTTCTTTCCTCCGCAAATTGCATAAATTATGCCAAAGCGAATCAAAAAGTCGCCCCTTATCAAACACTCCTCGAGCGGTGTGCGGCAGCCAAGTACTATGCCGGCGGCAACTGGTACACCTATCGCTTCTGGTACGGCCAGCCGGTCGTCGACCAAGCAAACAACTATCAAAACGACATCGACGTCTTGAACAGCCAAGGGAGCTAGCTGACGAGTGTTCTTTCTTACCGGCACCGGGTCGTTCCTTGGCTCCAGCGGCCAAGGCCGCCCTGCGCTCTCGGCGAAAATCCGCCTCCTCGGCGGAACCAATCTTTTTCGCCTCCGAGAGCTGCCACACGGAAAGAACACTCGTCAGCTACACTATTACTTTATTAATAAAGAAGTGGTTTCTGCATTTTGAATAAACCGTTTCGGAAACCGAGCGGGCACAGTTCGAGCGGAGCGAGAGAGCAAGGTTGAGAACGAGCGCGGTTTTCTCGCAGGGAAAACCGACGCGTGTTTGCGAGAAATGCAGAAATCACTTTGCGAAGGCTCTCGCGATGGGATCGAAATCCCCTTCCATGATCTTTTCGATATTGTGGAATTTCTTGCCGATCCGGTGGTCGGTAATCCGGTCTTCAGGGAAATTATAGGTCCGTATTTTCTCCGATCGCTCTCCCGAACCAATCTGCGCGCGCCGCATCTCGTCGATCGATCCGGTCGCTCTCAATTGCTCTATCTCGTAAAGCTTCGCTCGCAAGATTTCCATCGCCTTCTCGCGGTTCGCATGCTGAAATCGTTCCGAGCGGCACGAAACCACGATGCCCGTCGGCTTGTGGAGAATGCGGACGGCCGTCTCAACCTTGTTCACGTTCTGGCCGCCGGGGCCGCCTGCCCGGGAAAAAGTGACCTCCAGATCGCTTTCTTTTATTTCGACTGCTTTTGCTTCCACGATTGGGAGAACCGCTACCGAAGCCGTTGACGTATGGATCCTCCCCTGCCGCTCGGTAACCGGCACCCGTTGCACGCGGTGGACACCCGATTCCTGTTTCAAGGCATCGTACACCCCCAGTCCGCCCATTTCCGCGATTAAGGTCTTATATCCCCTTGCCCCTGATTCGGAGGCATCGAGGATGGAAAACGTCCACCCCTTCTTTGCCGCATACTTTTGGTACATACGCGCCAGATCGCCCGCGAAAAGGGATGCCTCATCCCCGCCCGTCCCGGCGCGGATTTCGAGAATAATTTTATTAATAGCCTGAGTTTCCATGGGTCCAAGTATAATGCGAAATTACGAATATGTCATGCAAATGATGCAAAATTCGTTTTCGCGGCATTCACATATCGTATCCGCGTAATTCGCGTTATTTTATTTTCTCATAAATAAAAACCCGGTGCCAACCGATATCCGTCGAATCAACAAGGTGAAAGTTATGATCGCCATCTGGAATCCTGAACGACGGCGATATGATCTTCGAACCCCTTTTCATTTTCGGGAACTCGGTCACGGCAAGCCTTTTCATGGTTTCCGGCGACGTATAGACATAGAAGACATTGGCATCTGAAAAAATCGATTCCGGTATATTGAAAATGCTCCTCCTTTCCACTTTCACCTTGCCAACAAGACCATTCTTTTTTAGTAAGAGCTTTGACTTAAAATACGGCCACCACGAGATTTCATAGCCAATCCCGGCGCGAGCGCCGAACCGGCGCACCGCTTCGATAAGAACCCTGCCATCACCCGACCCGAAATCGAAAACGACATCCTGCGGGCTGAGATTCCCCCACTCCAATATACGGCGCATCGCTTTCCGTTCGATGGGGACATACGGTGCACCGGCGCGCTGCGAATAAATGAGCGACGCAAGAAGAAAGATGAGCACTGCAATGAGAATCGCATCGAGAGCGATAAGGATCACCATTATTGTTTGTAGAATAATTTCATCCTTGCCTCAATGACCGCTTTCATTCCTTCGATCGCCGCTGGCATGATCTTATAGGGAGCAACTTCGTCGGGTTTTTCCTCCAATCCATACTCGACACCCTTCCGCCACGCAACCCTGATTTCAGTTGAAATGTGGACAATGGTAATACCCGCATCAATCGCCGCCGCGAAATCCTCATCGACAGTACCGCTCCCGCCGTGGAGCACCAAGGGGATCTTCACCGCATCTTTGATCGCTTTGATGCGCTGAATGTCGAGCCGAGGATCGTGGCCGCCGCGAAACATTCCATGGACGTTCCCAACGGCCGGTGCGAGCATATCGACGCCCGTTTCGGAAACGAACCGGGCGGCATCTTCCGGCTTCGTAAGGGCATCGGGCGAAAGCGCGGCGCCTTCCGGAATCTTGTCCCATATTTCCGAATCCGACCCGATATATCCCATTTCACCCTCCATGACGAGCGCGGGGTTAATATTTTTGAGCGTTTTCACGACTTCCCCGGTCTGCTTGATGTCTTCGTCGAGCGGCAACTTCCCGCCGTCGAAAAGAACCTCATCGAAACCGGCAGCGGCCGCTTCTTTCGCGAGCGCCGGATCATGCGTGTGATCGGCATTCAAGAAAAGCCAAAATCCGCCGTCATGTTCTTTATCTCCATGCTCCTCGTTGTAACTCGAGAGAAGATCCCGTACCTGCTTCGTACCCAAATATCCCCGTTCGCCCTCCGAAACGCCGACCAAGACCGGGAGTTTCATATCCCGCGCGGTTTCGGCAATCGCCTTGAACTGTTCATATCCCGCAATGTTGAAATGCGGCAACGCCACTCCTTTTTCTTCCGCCCATTGTAAGGTGTTCAATAAATTCCTCATCTCTTCATTATATTACAACAAAATAAGGAACAGGAGCTTCTTCCCGTATGGCAGCTCTCGGAGGCGAAAAAGATTGGTTCCGCCCTTGGCGGATTTTTCGCCGAGAGCGCAGGGCGGTGCTTGCCGCTGGAGCAAGCGAACGCCCGGTGCCGGCAGAGAAGAAATTCCCGTTCCGCTCAAATCTCAAAGTATCCCTGCGGCAGGTAGTCCTTCGAAAACTTCTCCATCTCCCCGAACGAGAAGTATGATGCGAAAACCTGATTCCAGAGCGCTTCTTGATGATGATACATGAACTTGATCGATTCCTTCTCCTCAACCAAGCTCATCACGGTGTCGACAAGATTGAAGCTCACGAGCGTATCTTCTCCGAGCTCATCCTTGAAGAAATCGCCGACCCAGTCGAGATCCGCCCAAAAGCTCAAATCGACGCCTTCGTAATTTAGAACCTCCCCCAGCTTCATGATGTCATGCCCCGCCTTCACCCAATGGATCGCCTCCGGATTCAAATGTGGCACGAAAAGTCGCCATTCATTCTCGTCGTCTTTTGTGAGATACCGCTGAACGACGAGCCAAAGCGTCTTTTCCCCCTCGGGCATATGCCGGTCGAGAACATCGCCCCGGAGGAGCGAAATGAGATTCGCCGCGAAGGTCTCCGGCAAATCGGCACATCGCCTGATCATGTCGGAGTAGAACGGGATTTCGTTCAAATAGTGGAAGGTTAAAGCCATCATCCGCAAAAGTTCGCCCGAAATGCCGAGTGAAAGCGGGATGACGAACACAACGCCCATTTCCTTCAAATGACTCAAATTGTGCCACTTCTTGTTGACGAATTCTTGGGCTGCGGGTCCCCATTTTTCCGGAAGCGGCCGAATGACAATTTCCCGCTCTTCAAAGTCGGCTGGCGTGAGCGTTTCGTACTGCTTGAAGAAGGTTTCATTCAGCCACTCGCTCCCCTCGATGAAGCGAAGAGTGCTCATGACCTCGAAAAGATCCTCATGCTCGAGCATCGCGTCGACTGAATCGTATTTCAGAAATTCGAGTATCTTCTTCGGCGGTTCCTTTTTCAAAAATTCGATCGCTTTTTCCTTCTTCAAAAAAAATCCCCGCTCGACCCCCTTCACCTTCTTGATTGCTTCCACAATGCCCTCGTAGTCACTCATTTTTGTGAGCGACGGATTGCCGAGCGCGATGGATACGGCGTGATTATCGGCCTCTATCTTCGATATCAAGGCATCATAAATCTCCTTCGCACCGGCATTTCGGTCCACATCGAGGCGCGATAGCCGATCGGACATTTTCTTTTCGTTCTCCGCCATGATCGCGTCCATGATACCTTCCTTCTTCGTGATCTCGGAGAAATGACGTTCGATCTTCTCGATATAATCCTTGTCGGTCCTTAAAATTTTCGCTATTTTATCAGATGAAGTCATGGTAGTAGAACTTCCAATTGGTCATTTTTATAGTTTTTCTATCTGAATCATGAGATTTCTCCATCGCGGTGCACTAAGTTCTCTTTTTGTGAGGATTCCCTCAGTTGCTCCAACGCGTTCCACGACGGACGTTGCGTTCGCCGAAGCAATACGAACCGCCTCCGCGATCTGCCTCTCCGTTATACGATGCAAATTCAAAAGCGTGACACCACTTCGCGAAAGCCCCGCCACGAATCCGGAGCCCCAAGCATCACCAGCACCCGTCCGGTCAACGAGCTTTTTTTCCTTGAATGTTCCGGCGCGGTAAATGAATTTGCCGTCGGAAACCGTGGCGCCTTTCGATCCGTTCGTGACGGCAAGAATTCCCGGGCTCATGAGGTCATCGAGTTTCCGAAATACTTCCCGTTCACGGCTGAAGGGAATTCCCGTCAATGTCGCCGCTTCTTCTTCGTTCAGGACCAAAAAAGAGATGTTCTTCAGGGACGACAGAATACTCTTCTTGTCTTTCCTTAAATGATAGCCGCTCGGATTGAAAGCGACGGCGATCTTCTCCCGGCGAGCGAGAAATACGAACTTCCCGAACATTTTATACGAATCGCCGGCGAGCGAGAGGTACCACCACTTCGCTTTTAAATCTTTCGTTTTGAAATCGGAAAAATTGAAGTCATTGGAAGCGCCATGGTAACTCAGAATCATCCGCTCCCCGCCTTTCAAGAGCAAGGCCGAAAAGGAAGTTGGGAGTTTTTGATCGATGGTAACCATGCTCGTTGCAACGCCTTCTTTTTTCAGCCGCCGGACGATCGCTTCGCCGTTTTCATCGTTTCCTACATGCCCTACGCACGCCGTTTCGAGACCTTGCCGCGCAAACGTAACGGAAGCGTTTGCCGAATTCCCGCCGATCGTCTGATAAATGGGGCCGACGTCGAGCTTGTCGCCCAAGGGCAACACAAACGCCCTGCCGGAAGGAGTTTTCGGATAGCGCTCCAGGGAAAGGTTGTTCGCGTCGAGAAAATTATCCCGCGTAACCGAACCGATGGCGATAATATCCTTCATTTTCTCAAAATAACTTTTTTCACCGCCGTTTTAATATCCTCAACACTCATGCCATACTTTTCGATGAGAGCTTCCGGCGGACCGGATTCGCCGAACGTATCCCGCATCCCAACGAATTCAATAGGGGCCGGGTGATGCTTCGCGAGAACTTCCGCGACAGCACTTCCCATACCCCCGGCAACTTGATGTTCCTCAACGGTCACGATGGCGCCCGTTCTTTCCGCAGCCTTCATAATTGTTTTCTCGTCCACCGGCTTTATGGAATGATTATTCAAAACCAAAACGCCGATCTTTTCTTTTTCCAATTCTTTTGCCGCGAGAAGTGCCTTGTATACCAAAAGCCCACAGACGATGATGGCAACCTGCGGTTTCCGCGAATCCCAGAAGAGATCGATTTTCCCCGGCGTAAAGGGCGTTTCTTCGGTCGTAACGACCGCGCTCTTTTCCCGCGCGAACCGGAGATAGACCGGCCCGTCGATCGAAGCGGCGGCGATGGTCGCTTTTTTTGCTTCGATCGCATCGCACGGCACGAAAACTTTCATGTTGGGCATGACGCGCATGATTGCAATATCTTCCGTCGCCTGATGCGTCGCGCCATCCGGGCCGACCGAAACGCCGGCATGATGCCCAGCGATTTTAACATTCGCGTTATTGTACGCGATGGTCGTCCGTATCTGCTCATAATTCCGGCCCGGCGAGAACGTCGCATACGATGCAATGAAGGGGATTTTCCCCGAAATGCCGAGACCGGCGGCTACGGTCGCCATGTTTTGTTCGGCAACGCCAACCTCGAAGTGACGGTCGGGAAATTTTTTAGCAAAGCTCTCCGTACGAGTCGATTCCGTAAGGTCGGCTGAGAGCACGATGACATTTGCATTGCGATCTCCCAAAAAAAGCAAACCTTCGCCGAATCCGTTCCGAATTGGAACTTCAGGGATGTCTGGGTCAAAAATCTTCGGATTCAATTTCAATTTATTATTCAACATTTGTTCTTTCCTTTTTAATGACTTTCCAATGATACCAATAGAGCGGAATGCCGACGATAAGAAACGCAAGGGATTCCGACGCATCGCGCTCGCGGTTAGAAGTCGTTTGCTGTTCTTGATAAGATTGAAGTTCGGCGGCCGATGGTCCGTTTCCTGCCGGTCCCGTCGCCGGGTACGGACTATATCGATCTGCGGCGGTAAAAACAAAACTCCGCAAGCCCAAATTCACGAGGCGCACCAAACCCGTCACCGCAAGAACCAAACCGATGAAGGAAAAGAGATACAAATAAATTTTTCTCACCAACGGATGATTATTCATGTTCCGATTGTATTCTCCGACCGAGCGTCCGAAGTTCGTGAAGCGCCTCCTTCGCTTCCTCTTTGTTCGGCGGCTTGCCATGCCAGTTAAAATCATTCTCCATAAAACTCACCCCTTTCCCGGGAATCGTATGAGCTATGATAAGCGTTGGTTTTTCGTAGATCGCTTCCGCCTCCGAAACGGCATCCACGAGCTGTTCCATATTATGTCCGTCGATCTCGAGGACATGCCAATTGAACGATTCATACTTCTCGCGGAGCGGTTCCAACGGCATTACGTTTTCCGTAAACCCGTCGATTTGAATATTATTCCGGTCCATGACGACCGTGAGATTGGATAATTTGTTCTTCCCGGCAAAGAGTACCGCTTCCCAAACGTTCCCTTCGTCGTGTTCCCCATCCGACATAAGGCAGTAAATCCGGTACTTCTTTTTGTCGAGACGCGCTGTCAAAGCCATCCCGATCGCTTGGGAAAGTCCCGAACCCAGAGGACCTGAGGTTGTCTCGATACCCGGGAGCGTTCCCCGATGCGGATGCCCTTGAAGGCGGGAATTAATCTTTCGGAGTGTCATGAGTTCCTCAAGTGGGAAATAACCGGCATAAGCGAGCGATGCGTAGAGCACCGGGCAAATGTGGCCGTTCGAAAGTACCAATCGGTCGCGGTCCGGCCACAGCGGGTTCTTTGGATCGTGTCGCAAGATGTGAAAATAGAACGCCGTAAAAACATCAGCCATGCCCAAGGGACCCGCTGAATGTCCCGACCCGGCTTCAAGGAGCATCTCGATGATTTTTTCGCGAATTTTATTTGCGGTTTCTTCCAGATATTTCAACTTTTCGTCGTGGATCGGAACCATTACTTCCAATTATACAACGCACGGCCCATACAGCCAACCAATACCGAAATCCTAATTTCAAAATCCTAAATCCCAAATAAATCCCGATGCCCTAAATTCAAAATTCAAAACATCGTGTTTATAATCTCTTATATTGGAATTTTGATATTGTCTAGGATTTAGGTATTAGGATTTGAAATTTTTTCGAGCGGCCGCCTTCATAAATGACACAAAGAGCGGGTGTGGGACCAAAAATCTCGATTTGAATTCCGGATGCGCCTGCGTACCGACGAAGAATGGGTGATCTTGAAGCTCCACCATGTCAATAAGCCGATCGTCATCTTTTGACCACGCCGAAAAAACAAGCCCGTTCTTTTCCAAAACATCGTGGTAGGCGGGGTTCACTTCATAGCGATGCCGGTGACGCTCCTTTGCGGAGGGACCGCCGTAAATCTCGTACGCTTTCGTCCCCTTCACGAGTTCCATGTCCCATGAACCCAAACGCATCGTCCCGCCCAAGTCCTTCACATTCTTCTGAGATGGCATGATGTCGATGACCGGATTGGGCGTCCGGGAGTCGAATTCGGTACTGTTCGCGCGCCCGAGACCGGCAACGTGGCGTGCAAATTCGATGACCGCAACTTGAAGGCCGAGGCAAAGCCCCAAGAAAGGCAGCTTATTCTCCCGGGCGTATTTAATCGCCTTTATTTTTCCCTCGATGCCGCGTCTGCCGAAGCCTCCAGGAACAATGATACCGTCGAGATTCTTTATATTCTTCAAAACATCATCCCGCTCCGAATCGACTTGAATAATATCCGCCTTCACACCCGCTTCGATCGCAGCGTGTTTGACGGCTTCGATAACCGAAAGGTACGCATCCGGATTCACGACGTATTTTCCAACGAGGCCGATTTTGATCGTCCTTGTGATCCCCTTCATCTTTTTAATCCTCCGCTGGAGCGGAGTGATATCCAATTTTTTGATCGGCAGCGCGAGCGATTTCAGAATATTTTCATCAAGCTTCTTCTTTCTGAAGTTGAGCGGCACTTCATAAATGCTCCCCGCGTTCGGCGCTTCGACGATGTGGTCGGGAGGCACGTTCGTGAACATGCTTATCTTTTCCTTGATTTCGCCGTCGAATTCATTCTTACATCGTACGATCAAAAAATCGGGATGAATGCCGGCTTCTCGAAGAAGCCGCACTGACTGCTGAATCGGTTTGGTTTTCTCTTCTTCTGAAGGAAACACATAATCAATCTTCACCACGTGGATAAATGAAACGTTTTCTTCTCCGTATTCGCCGGAGATTTGCCGCGCTGCTTCGAGGAACGGCTCTTCTTCAATGTCGCCGACCGTTCCCCCGATTTCAATCACCACGATGTCGGCTTTCTTTTCCTCGGCTGGTTTTATAATCCTCCGCTTGATCTCATTCGTGACGTGCGGGATGATCTGAATAGTCTTTCCCAAAAAGTCTCCGTGCCGCTCGAGATCCATGACGGTTGAATAAACCGAACCGGTCGTGAAATTGGAAAACTTATCCAAATTCATGTTCAAAAACCGCTCGTAGTGACCTAAATCGAGATCGGTTTCCGCGCCGTCCTCCGTCACGAAAACCTCGCCGTGCTGGTACGGATTCATGGTGCCGGCATCTTTGTTGAGATAAGGGTCCATCTTAATGGGAAAGATCCGATAGCCGCGCGACCTCAAAAGAAAACTAATGGAGGCTGCTGAAGCCCCCTTGCCGATGCCGGAAATGATCCCGCCCGTCACGAAAATGATCTTCGGTCTTTTCATATACCCTTTAGTGTATCATAAGCCAAACCGACATCCGAACTCTGCCAGAGATATGAGCCCGTTACGACCCCATCAACCCCGTTTTTCTTCATGGGGATTGCTGTTTTCTCGTTTACTCCCCCATCGATGAAAATCTTCAAGTCGGGGTGCACCTTTTTTATGAACGCAGCTCGCTCTAAAACGGATTCATCGAAATTCCCGCCCGAAAAGCCGATGGGAACCGACAAGAGTTCGATCGTCGTTGCACCTGAAACTTCGACCATGTCGATGAAATCCTCTAAATTGCCGTCGAGTTTCAAGCTGAATGCAAGATCAGCGTTCCTCATTGAACAAAATTCGCGGACATCGGCAAAATCGAAATCCGATTCCTGATGGATAACGACGGCACCGACGTTTTTCGAAGACGACCAAGCCCTGAGGTACGCCCCGACGTCCTGCACCATCAAATGCAATTCGAATGTAAAATCTGAGCCGAGGACGGAATCGAAAAAAGCGGGGGCGAGATTCATGAATGCTTTCGTAAATTTTCCATCCGAAATATCCAGATGGATCATATCAACCCCCCGCTCGTGGAGAATTTTTAACTTCGGGACAATCCCCCGAACCGATTGCTCGTCGAAAAAGTTTATCGAAGGGATCACATTCATGTGGGTATCAGTATCCGTCTTCGGATTCAGTTTCGGTGTCTTTGAACATTTTAACTTCCAATGCGGAAATTTCTTCAATCCGCCTTTTATACCGCTCGTCGGAAGCAAACGGCGTCTCAAGCCACGTGACGATGATTTTTTTTGCCGTTTCTTCGTCGAGATAGTTCGAACCAAGCGCAAGCACGTTCGCATTGTCATCATTCCGCGAATCGAATGCTTGATTGGGATTCCCCACGAGCGCCGCGCGGATACCCTTGAATTTGTTTGCGACGACCGAAACGCCAACGCCGGAACCGCAGATGAGGACTCCGCGTGCCGTTTCAACTTCCAAACTTACCTTTTCCGCAACTTTCATTGCGATCGCAGGGTAGTCGTCGTTTTCGTCCTTCACCGCGCTCCCCAAATCCATCACCGAATAACCGGCGAGCTTGAGGCTGTTTTTTAAAACTTCTTTCAAATCGAACCCCCGGTGATCCGCCCCAATATAAATCATCATACCTATTCATTTTATAATCAGGGCGCCAAAAAAACAAAGAGGGGGAATTTCCATGAAGCATGGAAATTCCCCCGTCAAAGCCTATTTAAGGAGAAGCATTTTTCTCGTAAAAACCGAACCGGCTGCTGTCTGGAGCCGATAGAAGTAAACCCCCGATGACAAGCGGGAACCATCGAAGAAAAACTCATGTTTTCCCGCCGAGAGCTGTCCCCCGACGAGCTTTTGGACGAGTTCTCCCAATGCATTGTAAACATTGAGGGATACCACTCCGCTCTTCGGTAGGCCGAACGAAATGATCGTCGTCGGATTGAAAGGATTGGGATAGTTCTGATTCAGCGAAAAATGGGAAGGCGTCGAAATCTCTTGACGGACTGCCATTACAGCATCGAAGTTCTTCGCCCCCTGAACAGCCCTTCCGGGATCCAAAACCAGCACGGGTCCGCTTGACGTTTCGATGGTATCGGCGGTCGAACAAATGATTTCTTTCAATTCCGCCGCGGTGAGTTTCGGATTCACTGAAAGCATCAAGCTTGCGGTGCCGACGACCATGGGTGTTGCCATGCTCGTTCCCGCAAGATATTGATAGTTTTTAGCCACCGGCTTTCCGTTCGTCGTGTCGTCGAGGAGCACGTAGTAGCTCGGCCACGTGCTCAAGATGTCGGTACTGTCGGATGGATAATCGACGCCGCTTCCGCCGGGAGCATAGATATCGACGAAATACCCCCGGTTGGAAAATAGAGAAACGTTCCCATTGGGATCGATCGATCCAACGGAGAGAACCCCCGGCATACCGCTGCCACTGTATGTTGTGAACTTGCTGAAAAAGGAGGGGAATGATTGAACTTCATCACCGTCGTTTCCCGCAGCGACAACACAAAGCACATTCCGATCCGCGGCATACCGCATGGCATCCTCAATCATTCGGGAATACCACAAACTCCCGAATGACATGCTGGCAATGCGGCATGAATCTCCCGTCAACCGGAAAATCGCATCGGCGATTGAGGAATTATATCCCCAACCGTACTCGGTGAATGATTTATAGATCTCCACCTTGCACTGTTGGTCTATCCCCGCGACACCGACACTGTCGTTCGGCAATGCAGCAATGATCCCGGCAACGTGAGTGGCATGCCCCGCATAATCAGTATTTGCCCAGTCGGAATCGACGGGCGTGTCGGTCGTGTTCACAAAACTCGGTCCGACGATGAACCGGGAACTGTCGAGAACCGAACTTGTCCAAACACCGTCCTTCAAAGGGCTGCCGGAATCGATGATCCCGACTTTCACCGAAGGACTCCCCGTGGTTATCTTCCAGGCATTTAAAAAGCTGCCACGCCACAAGCCGCCACTTGCCGTAATCCACCACTGGAATGCACTCCCGCTCCCTGCCGTTCTGTCCGGCTCCGCGCCGTAGAGTATTTCCTTCCGGTCTATTTCGCTGTACAATCCAGCATTTTTCAATGCGCGTGCGACGGCTGTCGTATCACTTGTCGAAAAAGCCCGCCAGCCGGGAAGTATTTCTTTACTCCCCGTTATGCCAACGGCCTCGAGCTCTGCGCTTGATGCCTTGGCAACCATCCGCTCCTGCGCGAACGCAGAAACAGAAAAGATGACGAAAAATAAAACGATTTTATTCACTTTTTTTCTCCTTATGAATATGTAAAAGATCAAACTTTTAAAACAAAAGCGCCCCCGAAGGGACACTTTGTTCTAACACAAATTAAAACTCAAGTCAACTGATGCTCGCAATCATTTTGACGTGCCTCACGAGCGTCGACACGTACCCCGCCTCGTTGTCGTACCACGAAAGAATCTTCACGAGATCCCCGTCGACGACCTTCGTGAAATTCAAGTCGACGATCGCACCGAAGGGTTCTCCGAGGATGTCGGAGGAAACCACCTGGTCCTCCACAACACCCAAAATTCCTTTCCACCGCGGTGATGCTGCAGCTTTTTTGAATATGTCATTCACTTCTTCCACGCTCGTCTTCCGCTTCGCAAGGAACGTTATGTCCGCAATAGACCCCGAAACAACGGGAACGCGAAGTGAAATGCCGTCAAATTTTCCTTCGAGTTCTTTAATAGCGCGTGTCACGGCGATTGCCGCTCCCGTCGTCGAGGGAACGATATTTTGGGCCGCCGCTCTCCCTCGCCGCATGTCATTGCCCTTCACCGGCCCGTCGACGATCGATTGCGTTGCGGTATATCCGTGTGTCGTCGAAAGGATTGCTTTCAAAATACCCGGATTCTCCGACATGATTTGGATGACCGGCGATGAAGCATTCGTCGTACACGATCCATTCGACGTGAGAAATACTCCCTTCGCTTCGTCCTCGTTGACGCCCATCAAAACTGTCTTTCCTTCCGAGCCGTCCTCGTCCTTGGCTGGCGCGGTGATGACCACCCGCTTCGCGCCCGCTTGAAGGTGCACCTTCGCCTTTTCGTATTCTTCGAAGATACCCGTCGACTCGACCACAATATCGATGTCCATCGCCTTCCACGGCAATGTTGTCGGATCCTTGATTTGGAGAAACGCGATCTCCTTTCCGTCGACGATCAATTTCCCCTCTTTTGTCTCAACCTGTTTCTCATACTTCTTATACACCGTATCATACTTGAGGAGATAGGCCAGGTTTTCCAGGCTCCCCAGATCGTTTATGGCGACGATCTCGACGCCTTGTTCGCCGAACAATTTTTTAAAAAATAGCCGGCCGATCCTCCCAAATCCGTTGATTGCGACTTTTGCCATATATTCATTCTAGGTTTGCGTTCTTGACCGGTCAAGCAAGCGGATCTTATTATGAAATCAGACCTTTTTGTTCACAACCCGTAGGAGGTGTACTGTGAGACGGAACGAAAAAGTGCGAATGCAGAAGTACGGAGTCGGTGAAACAGGGACGTTTCCCTTTGGCACCAGCGAATTCAAATTTTACCGTTCATTCTTCAAGAACGTCGTCCAGTCGGCACTGCCGTCGAGTTTCGAAAGCCTCGAAGGAGAAATGGAAGGAGAAGTCGTACGTTACAAACTCCTTCTCCAAGACGTCGCACGCCTTGCGGAATTCACTAATTTCAAGGTACCGACCGAAAGAGGGGCGCGAAACGACATTTGGGGAATGAAGATCAGGTTCTTCGGAGGAAATGGATTGCAGCCATACATTAAGATAAAGTGGCTGTACGGAAAGAAAGACGCGATTCCTTCAGTCAGCGCTCCGCGCGAACGCATCACTCCTTCCGAGGTTCTGAAAAAATATGAATGGCTTGCCGCTATGATCATGGATTGCATGACCGCGGTCGCGATGATCGTGGACGGCACGCCGGACAGATCCGCACCTTCCCCGGCATACGAGGACGCCCTTGAGCACATTTCGATGTGCCCAAGCCCACTCTGTCACGATTGCCGGGAAGTCTACGACCTACCATAAACAACATACATGCGTCCGAGGATGAATTTCCCGGACGCATTCGTGTTTTTACCTCCCCGTTACTGGAGATTTTGCAATACCTGCGACGTCGGAATGAGCGGTTTTACGAAAACCCGGTCACCCACATTCGCCCGCAAAAGAGAAACTCTTCCCGCATGAAGTTCTAAAACTTCGTCGACCGGCGATGGCGGAAGATATTGCTGGAGCGCGTTATCCGGCGTCCCCGGTGCCGGAGGCTGCATATTTTGTTCGAACCCAACAATTTTCCCTTGGTAGATCCAGATGAGATCAATGGGAATTAACATATCCTTCATCCAAAATCCATACTGCCCCGCTTGAGGGAAGAGGAAAAGCATCCCTTCGTTGATGCCCAAGCTCGACCTGCCGCCAAGTCCTTTATCTCTCGTCGTCTCATCTTTCGCGATGTCTACCGTTATGTACTGGTCGTTGATCTTCACCTCCGCCTTCTTTTGAACCTTGCTCACTTCTTCCACGTATGGGATGGTCACCATGGCAACGCCGATCGCGACGCCAAGAAGAATAATGAATGCTTTTAAAAACCCTGACATATCCTTATTTATTATATACCAGCCGAAATACGACGATGCCGAACGCGACCGAAACATTCAGCGATTCTTTCTTCCCCTGCATGGGAATCTCCAAAATCTTGTCGGCCAAATGGAGAATGCCCGCCGGCAAACCTTCCACCTCGTTTCCCACGATGAGCGCAACGCGGGCACGGGCATACCGTTTCGGATTCAAGGCATAATACGGAACGGACTTTGCTGATTGCTCAACGGCAAAGATTGTATATCCTGCTTTTCTTAGCTTTTTCAAAAGCGCGGCCGTCGACCGCGAATATTCCCATGGAACCGTCCGTTCGGCACCCAAGGCAACCTTCGCGATTTCGCGCCGGTAGTTCCCCAAGGGATCGACGGGCTTCGGCGTGATACCGCAGAGGTATATTTTTGAAACGCCGGCCGCATCCGCAGTCCGGAACACGGACCCGACATTGTGCAAACTCCGGATGTTATGCAAAACGACGACGATTTCTTTCATAGCATTATCATACCAAAAAAATAGGGCTCAGATGTGCTTGACTTCACATCCGAGCCTGAGGCACGGCGCTCCCCGTCCCCCGAGGAGGCACCAGCAAAATCTATAAACCCATGTCCCGATACATGGACTGTGCCACGGAATTAATCTCTTCATCCTTCTTTCTTAAACCTGAGGAGACGGGAATCATCTCCCCATCACAGATATCGCACTGCACCTCAAAAAATGGCGGCGCTCCCTTAAAATCAAGGGTGTGACCGCATTCAAGGCAGCGATATGTAACAATCTTTTCTGAGTCCATCTTTTTTCTCCTGTTTATGTGCACAACAAATATGCAATAGAATCGAATATTTGTCAAAATAAAAACCTGATGGCCATGAGGACCATCAGGTAACGAAGGAGGAGAGCGCAAACTCTAAGGATAGACCCAGACGCGCGTACGTCGCGTCAAGGGTCCGCACGCCGCTCCCTCCTACCGGAGACGGCGCACTCCCGGTCTGGGGGGAGGCATCACCCGAGCCTCAGCCGGTTAAATCCAAAACTAACAAGTAGCGGAGCTATCCTTACGCTACCAAACTCCCCTTCCCCCGTCAAACAACCCCCAAAAAAATTTTGCCCTCCGGTCTCCTTCAAAAATTGAGGGAGACCGGGGGCCCTCAAACCTGTGAATAACCAAGATAAAAAATTATTGATGTACCGTCATTGTCCCCACCTCTCCCCTTGCAGCGTGTCCGGGGACATCACAACGAAAAGTATAATCGCCGGTACTAGAAGGAGCACTAAATGTAATAACTCTTGTCATCATGGGGCCAACGCCACTCGGACTGAGTTGGATCGATGGATCATCAAACTTGAAGACGTGAGTCTCATCATCGGCACCAGCAAGAGAAACCGCCATCGCCGATCCGCTTCTTGCTATGAATGTCGACGGCAAGAACCCAGCGGAACTGATTTCGAGCTGAATTCCAGAGGAAGAAAAACCGCCAGGGAATTCCCACGTCGTCGAAGCCACACCCGACATCAGACCCGTATCGTCAACGGCCCGTATTCCTATCTTGTATTCATTCGGAAAAGAAACTGGATATGACAAAGATGTATTCGGTCCGGCTTGCACCCACTCGGACTCATGAAAATCAGAAAGATTTGTAATGTTATACTCGTAGGTTATCTTCGAATCCAAAGAATCAAGATCAGTCGAGGTAGACCAAGAAATATTCAACGCCATGTCGTTTTCATTAAAATCAATTGATTGAATTTGAGGGATGGTCGGCTTTTGAGGAATGGAAATATCAACCTGCGGCCCCGGTTCACCTTCCATAACCATGAATGGATAAAAAGGATAATAGTTGAAAATCTCCCCCACGTCGGTAATAAATGCATTGCTCATGGCGGTACCGGTCGCCGTCGTGCCCGCAAGAATCACACTCCTGTTTTGGTAATCCTGATAGGTCTCTAGACGATAATAAGAAAAGGGGTGAAATTTCACGTCAAGATTCTCCAAAACCACATTATGCACCGCATTCGTGAAGGGCGCGTTGTTGGAAAGCGTGAACAAAGCAACTTCATGCGTGTAATCTTTGTCTTCGAATTCACGAAGATAGACATGCGACGAGGAAAATTCCGGCCGATCAACTAGCCCGCGCAAAAAAAGTGCATGGAGAACGCCGGAAAAACCTCTTCCCAATCTGTACCAATTGTCCGAATAGTGACTGCCAGCGGAAAATGACGGCAATAGGTTTTGAGAAAAGATAATTGAACTCGAGGAAACTGGGAGTGGCGCATCGACACTGATATTGGTCGTGGCGGACGGCATGCCGTCGCGATCAAGGGCTGTCATCGAAAAATGATATATTTTCCCGACTTCCGAAAGCGGATAAGCGACTGAGACGGCCGTCGTTGCAGTAAACAATGAAAAGTTGTCATTATTTTCTTCAAAAAGCTCATACACCATCCCCGAGGGCGAAGCTGTAGAATCACGGGACGGCGACCATGCAAATCCGATAGTCATGCCATTGAAATCGTATTTCGCAATCGCATCTTCCCCCGGTATCGGCACGGGGGCAGTTGGTGATGAACGCGGTTCCGGCAAACTCTGCGAATTCTGCGGTTTGGCGGCGGGCCACACCTCAAAATCGGCGACGCTTTCCCCTGTTTCGCAATTTTTTCCGAGAAATTCCCCCTCCGCGCCCGGAAGCCCTGAAAGACAGTACCCATCGCGAAATGCCTTGCGTCCCAAACTTCCGGAAGATTCCGGAACTGCTGCGGGATGAAAATCTGCGAGAACACTCCCATTGCCGTAGAAGAGACTACTCTCAATTGATCCATCGTTCAACGAATTTACATCAGTCGTCGTAGAAACCAGAAGAACTGCTCCACCATTTGAACCGCCGGATAGACTGAATGATCGGTAAAGATAGTCAGGTGTGGTTGTACCAACATATCCATTGTCTCCACCGTCACTTTTCCCACGGGCAATGAGAAAAAATCCCTTCGATTTGATTGAATCCTCCACCCCGAACGTTTCTTTTGAAGTAGTTGAGCTTGAAACAGCTTCCGCGCCGCCACTCAGGTATTGCAAAGACCATCCAGATAGATTTACATCATGATCACCGGAATTATAAAGTTCAATAAACTCATCACCTGCGTCAATACCGCCAACTTGTACTTCGCTTATCACAACACAATCCGTACTACTCCCAACGACCGGCGGTGTGGATGTCGGCGTTGTTGTCGGCGTTTCATCGGCGATAAGTGATTGATCGAGAATATTTTCACTACCCGGTGTGGGACGAGACCAAGTCCAGGTATCGCCGATGAGCTGCAGAGAATTTCCGTCACCTTGAGCACCGGTACTTGAAACATAGGAAACAGAACCGAAAACGGTATCCCGGTACTTCAGGGCTACAGAGCCGCTTATATTGTTTAAGGAAAACGAACCATAAAACAAGCTACCGCTAAAGCTCGGAAAATCCTGAAAGATGGTTGTGGAATCGTTAGAAAATATCGCAAAACCGCCCGCAGGAAGAAGATAATCGCCACCAGTGGAGTTTACATTGTGTGCTGTTTCTCCTTCATAAAATTTTATTTCGCTCAAATCAGCAGTCGTCATACCAACATTCTTCACCTCAATCCATTCATGACCAGCATCAGATCCGGGGTAATCATACATCATTTCGGTGATTGCAAGGTCCGGCGGAGAAGCATTGTCAGATGACTTATTTTGACCACCACCGCCTACGTAGACCGCCTGATTCTGAGAAGGGATGTACGCCGTACCGTTCGGCGACCGAGGCGTTCCGAAGATCTTCCCATTGAAATTTCCTGATGTAAACCATGAAAAGTCGCTTTTCCGCTCCATTGAACGACGGAGTGAGGAATCCCCCGCTGGCCATTCAGAATCGGCTGTTACTATATCGACCGGTTTGCAATCCGCGTCAAAAATCTCAAGACCGTCGTCGGAATTAGCAAGCCCACCGGCATAAATGAAGTCCGCAGTTATATTTGGCACGGAATCATCATTCGTCCTCTCAAGTAAAAAGTAACCCCACGGAGAAATACTTGTGCCGGGTGGAAGGGAAATTGTAATACTTCCTTTTTTACTTAAAATTTGCCAGCCAGAAAGATCAATAGAACTTCCTGTTATGTTTCTTAATTCAAACCATTCGTCGGAAGCATTTAAGCCATACGATTCACTTCCGCCCGCCCATGCTATTTCATTGAAAGTAACCGGCGTACGCGTTGAGGCGATACCCACCTCGAATGAACACCGTTTTGTGCCTGCAGTCACCGTCGTTGTTGGCGGGGTCGCGATGCCCTGCCCGCTGCTCGTTGCAGTGATAACCGTTGAATTCGCAGGCAATACCTCCTCTATTTCTGAAACAACCGAATATATCACCTTACCGCTCACAGCGCCAGTAGTGAGATCTTTTGCATAATACGCATAAACCCCGAGAACCGCATCAAGCGGCATTTGATAAATATTCTGAAAAGCACCGATGTTATCCGCTTGAATGTTCACCGACGTCGATTTTCCATTCGGTAAATCAAAAACAAGTGCAACTTGCCCATGTGCTGTGAAATGTTCACCACTTTCAATTACTTTTTCGCCGATTTTTACAACCGACCGATCGGTAAATGCAACCGGCTGCGGAATGACTGTGGGTGGGGCACCCGCGATGCTCGGTCCGTTCGAACTCGCCGCTGGAACTTGCTTCGATTGATTAGCTATCTCCGTCGCCTTCACCGTTTTAAAAAACAGATCCAGGACGCCGGCGGCATACTGAACCGCTTTCTTTGAAAGAAGAGACCAATAAGAATCGAGGATTGTACCATCATCCACCGTTACCGTTATATTTTTGAAATCGAACAGTAAACTTAACACTGAATTCTTTTTAAATAAAGGGTATTCATTCCCTTCGCTATCGTGTCCCATGACAAGATATTTCCCGTCCTTCGCGTCTAAATCTGACATATCCGCAACCGGTAAGCTGTACCCACTCTGCAATCCGATCGTATTTCGGCTGTAAAAGTTATTGTTGGAATAGTTCGCAATACCATCAAAATACGAACCAAGGTCGGCGAAAACGACCGGCTGTTTACCATTTAACGTTCTCACCAAGTCCAAATCCGGCGATTCAGGCGTAAACTTCGCCGCCCAATTTTCGTAGGGACTCCCGCCGGGATGCGGATCATCTCTCGTGTGATCCGGCACGCTCACATCCTCAATGAGATGAATCACGTGTCCCAGCGCGAAGATTGCTTCCTCTTTCTTGCCGGACTTATAGAGATCGAGAGCTCTCTGCCATGTAAAATCGGAGTTGCTCAAGACATCGCTGAGTTTTCCCCGCTCAACGGCCGAGAGTATCGAAGCAATCGTCGGCGCAATTTTATAAACGATTGAGTTTTGACTTGCGGAATTTTCCGCCCAACTTTTCGATGTTTCCCATTTCCCTGGAAGATTCACTGCGTTGATGACCGGATTATAGGTAAGCCCACGCCGATACACCGGGTCGTAGAAATGATTAAAAGATCGCGGAATATCGTCTTCTCTACGGGAACCATCCATTAAATAATCCTTCAGTTCCTGAGGAAATTGAACCGCCGCCGTTTTACTGTAGAGGTCAACCGCGGACTCCGTCAAAAACGCATGCGTTCCGGAATCGTAAGCGAGAACATCCGGCGACAGAATGAAAAATCCTAATAGGAAAATTGGAATAAATGCTTTTTTCATCACATACTTTCTATTTTCCAAACGCCGGAATATTTGTTGAGTTTGAGAAGCGCGCTGTAGTCAGCCATGCCATCCTTATTGAGAACTGAAAACCAAGCGGTACCCAGATAAGACGATGACGCGTCATACACCGCACTTGATAAGATATCAGCTATTTCATTCAATCTTCCCTCTCTCTTCTTTTTCTCAATATCAGCCTTCCACTTCGCCCGCATATCCGGATCATTGATATCGAGGAGCGTGTACCGCGATGCTAATTCCGCATCGCCCTTCCGGAGCGCGTCGATAAAAAGGTGCAACGTCTCCTCCGGCGTTTCCCCACCCATGGTATCCTCTTTCATTTCAGCTTCGTAAGCCTCTATCCATTTCTGAATTTCCGCAGCGGCGCGTATCTGATCCTCCGGAGAGGAAACACCTCCTGGCGGAGTAGCAACGGTTTTTTGAATATGATTCTGTAACAGAAAAATGCCGACGCCGACAACAATAATACCGAGGAAAATTCCCGCAAATAGCCAAAACCCCCTGCTTTTTTCCATCATGTGAATGAATGAATTGACGACTCCATAAGACAAAAAAGAGCACGCCCTTACGAGTTGCTCTTTTTTGCTTATCCCTATCACTTATTGTAAGAGTTAAAATTCAACTATCAATAGAATTTATCCCCAAAATTTTGGCCCCCCGGTCTCCTTCAAAAATTCGAGGAGAGCGGGGGGCCAAAAATTCCGTGGGCAAAAGGGGCAAATTCGCATGATGCAGAGATGGGGTATAATTGAAATAATGGCATCCAATAAATCCGTTGCTGAAATTCTCTACGACATAGCCGAATACCTTAATATTGATGGCGTCCCCTTCAAACCGCGTGCTTACGAGAAGGTCGCAGAAACAATCGAAGGACTTGAAGAAAGTGTTTCTGAAATATATCAAAAAGGGGGCATAAAAGCCCTTGAAGACATTCCCGGCATCGGCATCTCAATCGCTGAGAAAATAGAAGAGTTCATTAAAACTGGAAAAATAAAATATTACGAGGAACTGAAGAAAAAGATGCCGGTAGAAATAGATTCCCTTCGGAAAGTAGAGGGCCTTGGTCCGCAGTCAATTAAAAACCTCTACGAAAAACTAGGAATAAGAACTATCGGGGATCTGGAAAAAGCAGCAAGGGAGAAAAAAATAAGAACCTTGGAGGGATTTGGTGAAAAGAGCGAGGAGAAAATCCTGAAAAGCTTGGGATTTCTCGAAAAATCATCCGGCAGGTTCATCTTGGGATTTGTTATGCCTGAAGTAGAAGGAATTGTAAAACGTATACATGATCAGAGAGATGTCGAAAAAGCAATTGTTACTGGATCGGTACGACGCATGAAGGAAACAATCGGCGATGTCGACATCCTTGCCATCTCAAAGAATGCTGAACCCATTATGAATTATTTTGTTCGGATGCCCGAGGTGGTCAAGGTGACGGCGCATGGCGAAACCAAGTCCGCCATCAAGTTAAAATCTGGGCTCAATGTCGACTTGCGCATCGTTCCAAAAGGATCTTACGGCGCCGCACTCAATTACTTCACCGGCTCAAAGGCGCATAATATTGCCCTCCGGGAAATCGCCATCAAGAAAGGAATGAAATTGAACGAGTATGGACTCTTCAAAGTGAGCGGGAAAAAGGAAACCTTTGTGGCCGGCAGAACGGAAGAAGAACTATATCGAGCTCTCGGACTTCAGTATATCGAACCGGAAATGCGAGAGGACACCGGCGAAATAGAATTGGCGCGAGAGAACAAGTTACCGAAGCTCATCGGCTACGGAGATCTCAAGGGCGATTTGCAAGTTCAAACAAACTGGACAGATGGGTCCGATTCTATAGAGACGATGGCGAGAGAAGCCGTGAAGAGCGGACTGGAATACATCGTGATAACCGACCACACAAAGCGACTGGCCATGACCGGCGGACTTGATAAAAAACGAATTAAAAAACAAATGGAGGAGATAGACAAAGTCAATAAGAAACTCAAATCTGAGGGGAAGAGAATGATGGTACTGAAAGGGAGCGAATGCGATATTTTGAAAGATGGAACCCTTGATCTTCCTGATTCAATACTTTCTCAATTGGATGTTGTAGGGGTTTCGGTCCACTCGTATTTTAGTCTTTCCCGCGAAGAACAAACCGAAAGAATCAAAAGGGCAATGAATAACAGGAACGTCGACATTATTTTCCACCCAACGGGAAGAGTAATACAAAAAAGAGAGGCGTATGACGTTGACATGGATGAGTTGATACGTCATGCCAAAAGAACCAATACAATCCTTGAAATAGATGCTCTGCCGGAACGAGCCGATTTGAAAGATGAATACATCAGAAAGTGCGTTGCGGCGGGTGTGAAAATGTCAATTGATTCCGATGCACATACACCGAGACATTTCCAAATCTTGAGATACGGCGTCGCTCAAGCCCGTCGCGGATTCGCCGAGAAAAAGGACACCATAAATGCATGGCCACTCGCGAAGGTGAGGAAACTTCTAAAAATCCCTCATTAAAATCTTCTATCATTCTAGTGGTGATAGCTTTGGCTTTTTTTATACTCCCCCAAACCAACTTACCGGCTTATTTTTGGAGAGTAACAAGATCGATGATCGACAATGAGGAGCTCCTCTATGAGGCAACCAATGTTCCACAAACGACGCCGTCGGGCGGCGACATTCCCAAAATTCTTCTGAGCGAAATATTTCCAGGGGATAATTCCCTTGATCCATTTATTGAGTTATATAACCCCGCCGACACACCGGCAAATTTAACTGGTTTTTCAATAAAAAGATTGTCAACTTCGGGAGGGGAAATAACTTTCCTTTCTTCAAAGAGACTTGAGGGATTAGTGATAAATCCCCATGGATATTTTCTGATCACAAAAGCGAGCTCAACTACGATCGCCGATGCTTATTGGCCGAGACCTTACAACCTCATCAGGCAAAACTCCGGACTTTCCCTCTACAGTCCTCTCGGCGAACAAGTTGACGAGGTATCGTGGAAAATAATTCCCGCGGGAGTAAGTCTCACGAGGATCTCATGGAACAACAACGATTTCTCTTTCACAGATTTTCCAACCCCACAAATGACCGTTCAGCCGCCACCCAATAATAACTGAAAGCTAAAGGTAGTCACGAAAAGGAAAACAGCAACTTCTTCCAGGGCAACGTCCTTAATCTTCCGGAGATTCTTACTCCTTTCCTTAACCCACTGGGTAATTGACTTTCGATAATTTTTCTCACCATTAAAAAATTCCAAAAGGAATTCTCTCTGAGTAACGGAAGGGAAGTTCCTCCACCCGCAATAATCCATGTGACTACTCCAGCGGTACGAATCCAAAAATTTAATCTCATCCGCTCCACCCGTATTTAAATCCAGGGGGTTGGCGTGAATATAATACGGCAAATGGAGGAGATGTTCATTACTCGTAACCTCTACCGCTTTGAATCTGCCCTGAAACAAAACGCCGCTCCTTTTATTTTTTTCATTGAAATAAAGTGCATACCCAGCACATACCTTCTGCATGAATTTCATAATTCCATCTTTCTTCCTTTGTTTCAGGAGAAGATGGAAATGATTTGACATAAGAGTGAACACCAAGACATCAACGAGCAACTTCTCCGGGTGTTTTGGTTTCAATGACGGAACACCTCGGAAGTCAACCATCGAAATCTGGGTGGGATTTTTGGCGAAGCCGTAGGTCATATTGCCAGCCGGATCTTCGTCGTTGAATTCGTATAACGCATGAATAAAACGCAAGTAATCGTCGCTATCACGAAAGATTTCCCGCTTATCGGCCCCTCGATTATAGACGTGAAAGATCCCGTCTTCGGTTAGCCTCCCCCTCCTCATAGAAATATTCTAAACCGAATAAAACCAAGAGAGGGCTCTAATTATCCACAGATTTAAAGGCCCTCCGGTCTCCTTCAAAAATTCGAGGAGAGCGGGGGGCCTGTAATTTTTGAGGGAGAGCGGGGGGCAGAACGGGTGCAGGGCGGGAGAAAACGGGGGCGAGAGCGGGCGGGATACCGAAAGTGCGGAAATGGCGGGATTTGGCGGGGATTTTGACAAAAATAATGAAGAGTGGTATAATACCAACATAGTACAATTGAGAGTTTTTTAGAAAGTGAATATAAGAAAGGACTGATTGATATGAAAAAGCTCCTGTTTCTCGCGTTCGCGACTGTAGCGGCGATCATGATCTCCGGATGTGAACAATCTTCTCCCGTTGCCCCCCAGAGTTCCGCAATCTCCAAAATCCTGAACGGCGACACAAGCTCATCGAGCTTCTGGTCACCGACTCTAGGAAGTGGAGCACCAACTATGGTTTTTCTCGGCAATGGGAAATCCAGCCAACAGAGCATTCTCCCGCCTCAGACAAAAGAGTATGCGCACATTACGATAGTATTGCGTAAACTCACATGGAACTCATCGGCAGAGGCAGTTTTCTTCTCCGTCGACTCCATGACAGTAACAACCAAGCGCGTTTATTTCATAACCGCGCAAGGTAATCCTGCGGCAGCAATGAATGACTGGATCACTGGGATGAAGAACATTTCCGGATCGACCGAGGGCCGCGAGTTCTCCGCTGATGTCACGTACAGAAGCGGAAAAACTCAAAGCGTCACATTTACCCTCATCGGAGGATAGAATCGTGACGCCCTTACGAAAAGAGAGAGCATGCATGTATGCATCGACTCTCTCTTTTTTGTTTCGGAAGAAAATTCTACCGGGGCAGCACGACGAGCTTGCCCGTAATGCGATTGCCGTACGGACAATACGTGCGGCATTCGAAGACATATTCCCCCGCTTTCGGCGGGACGAGACTAACAAAGGTGCTTTGACCTTCCTCGATCTGACCAGTACCAGAACCGAGCGCGGGGAAGAAAATATCGTAGGTCCCATCAACCGATTTTACACTCAAAGCAACGCCATCGCCCTGGTTTACCACAATAAGAGATGGATTAAAACCATCCTTCGTGATAGATACGCCGAATATCTTGAGTTTTGCATCCCCCGTCGGATGGAGCGGGAGCATGCCGTCGGGCATCGTCAGCTGATACGAGGACGTTGCGGAAACAGAAGGAACGGACGACGTCGAGGTCGCGCCCGCCGGCGCGGAAGACGATGCCGGCGCCGATGTCGGAACATTCGTATTGGTACTTACGGTATTTGCGGACGGTGCGGACGATTTCGGCGGAACCAAAAAATAAATCAGAACGAGAGCGATCACCACAATCAATCCCCCTAAAAGTCTGCTCGTTATCTTTTTATTTCCCTTGCTCATATATTTCTTTCTCTCTCTATTGTCCGAAGAATCCCTGCGTGCACGTCGTAAGTTTGACCTGCGTCGTCTTTACCGTGCACTGAGCATTCGGAATGCTCCCCCACGCCCCGCTGCAGCTTGCCGACGTTCCGCCGCCCAAAGAATTATCCGTGTTGTAAGCGACCGTGTAAAAGGTATAGCTGTTGGGGCACTGAAGGCTGATGGCATTCGTACTCCCGGACGATGCCGCCGAACTGCTTAAAAGCTGGGACGTTGAATACTGTCCTCCTTGAACGTACACATTGAATCCGCTTGCTGTCCCCGACCATGTCGAATTAATAGTCGACAATCCGGAAACCGGCGTGGCATTCACTGTGACGCCGGAAGAACTCGGCGCGGAAACCGAGGTATACTGGTACGCATTTGCACTCGAGCATGTCGTGCCGCCAGTATTCCCCGCATTGTCGTAGGCGTTGGTGCAGACCGTATATGATCCGACCGACGAAAAGGTCACACTGGAACCCGAGGTCGATGGCGAACACGTCGAGCCGTTCGTAGTATAGCAGTAGTGGTAGCCAGCGGTTCCCGAGCCGCCGCTGTCGGTGGCAGAGAAGGAAACGGTGATATTGCTGTTATTGGTCAAAGCCGACGTCGGGCTCAAAGAAGGCGATGGCGGAGCAGTGGTGTCGATATAGTAACTCACTGAACCAGTGCCGCCAGTATTCCCCGCATTGTCGGTTGAATATGCCTGTGCCGTCTGCCCTCCCGTCAGGGAGCAGGCATACGTGAACGAGGCCGAAGCAGTGCTGCTCGACGCATTACTGGTATTGCACCGATAGTAGGTAGTGCTGAGTCCTGATCCGCCGGTATCGGAGGCGGAAACTGATATCGTGACATTGCCATTCGTCCACCCCGATGGACTTGCTGAAATCGAGGGAGTAGCCGGTGCCGTGGTATCCAGATTATACGGCCCGCTCCACGTCCCTTGGTTCCCTGCACCATCCTGAGCACAGAGATAAAGCGTATTACTACCTTGTCCGGGTATCGTGAGACTCGCCCCATTCGAAGTCGTAATACCGGAAGCCCAACAATACGATACGTTCGTATTCCACGTGTACTTCACAAATGCAAGTCCCGATCCACCGGTATCGGAAGCTGAGACGGTTATCGTCGGACTACTGCTATACCATCCGCTCGACGAGTTGTTCGCAGAAACGGTCGGCGGGGTGGTATCCGGACAGGCGCTGGTAGTAATGGTCGCCGGCGACCCCCACGGACTGCAGCCAGTCGTATTGTTCGGACCGTCGCAGGCGTAGATCATAAAGGTGTAGGATGTGGCGCAGCTCAAGCTGCTGGCCGTGAATGAATTTGTGGTAACGGTACCAACATCCAAATTCGGCGGATTTTGAGAAACATGATAATATGTAGCACCGGAAACAGCCGGCCATGTGATGGTGATTGAACTTGCGCTGATACTGCTCGCCGACGGCGCGCTCGGCGTACAGGCGGACGTTTTCGCCGCAGCGCCGGTACCTGGGCTGGAATAATACGTCCGGCCGTTCGTATTCACGTATGCTTGGACATAGTTGGAATTACCGCCAGTACTGCAGGACATCGGAACATTCACTGACGTTGCCGACGGTCCCGCTGTGGCACTCCCCATGACCATTCCCAAGCCACTGTCATTCAAGGTAGCAACGAAACCGCTCTGATCGGTTGGAGCGGTAGGCGTCCACGAAACCGGAATATAGGTTTGGCTGGCGTAGGACGTGAAGGTAACGCCCGACGGCGTGCCCGGGGTACAGGCATCGGTTGTCGCGGAATTACTCACACCGGACCAACCAGAATAATACGTGCGTCCATTGGTATTCACATATGCCCTCACTCCGAAAGAATCTGGTTGACCGCAACCATATCCGTTCGGCGATCCAGAGGTTGATCCAGCACCGACCGTCCAAGTTTTTCCTCCAGCGCTCCCGGCGACTGCCGCTGCATTTCCTATTTGAAATCCACTTTCATCGAGTGGGTTATTTCGAGTCCATGTGAGGTTGAATGTTGATTGGCTTGCTGGCGAATTCGAACCAATCGTCGGCGTGCCCGGGGTACAGGCATCGGTTGTCGCGGCAGCTCCCGACCCCCACCCGCTGCACCCGCCGGCATTGCATGCTTCAATTTCATACGAATAGGATGTACCGCATGCCATGCTGTAGCTACCATAATCCGTAAAGGAAGTTCCGCTCACTGTTTGGATATCGATACCCGGCGCCCACCGCGCAACGTGATAACTCGTCGCACCGGAAACAGCACTCCACGAAAGGTACATTAAGGTTTGCCCTATCGGCGACACCGAGGGGGCCCCGGGAACGCTCGGCGCATACGGCAACGTTGTTACCGAAGCAGTATTGGAAGCACCGGAATTCCCTCCGGAGTTATAAGCGACAACATAATACGAGTAACTCGTGTTCGCTGTGAGACCGGTATTGGTATAATTTGTCACCCCCGTAGCGGTAAGATACGACCCATTGCGGTAGATGTAATATCCGCTTGCGCCGGACGAAGCGCCCCATGAAAGATAGATTGATGTTTGAGATTGGGCGCTCGCCGAAAGAGTGCCCGGATCCGTCGGCAGCGTCGTTGCACTTGCCGTATTTGTGCAGGTGCCGTACGCGCCGCCGGTGCAAACCTGGAACGTCACGCTGGTACCTGGGGAGAAATTTCCTGTACCAGTTATAGATTGCACGGTCGGCGAAGAAGGGCACGTTGAATTGAATGAAGTATAAACGCTCGTCGGCGAACAGCCACTTCCCGTGCAGTAGTATTCATACACTGTTTCATTGATACCGGTTCCCGTCGGCGAACAGCTCCACTGCAACGAAACCTGGGAAGAAGAGTAGGGATTAACCGTTAAACTGGAAACGGACCACGATCCGACGTTTGCAAGGGCATGTTCCACAAAGGGAACATGAAAAAAAGCAAGAACGCCGACCCCCACCATCAAGGTAGCAATGAAGACGCTGACTAGAACTTTTTCCCTTTTCATACTTTTCTCTATTATACCATACTCCGATAGATGAAAATGCCATCGGCATTATAAATCTCCTCCAAAAACGGACAATCCTGGGGAATATGGCTGTAAACGAAACCGGTTTTCAAATCGGAAAGGATTTCCTGTTTTGTGCCGCAATCGGTTACATTAAAAAATGAGGAGAGGAGCGGATTTTCCTGGTTGTCCCTCCCCTGCGGAGTAATCCAATTGATCGGCGCGGCAGCTCCCGTAAGGGGTGTAATGATCGTCCCCATGGAGGGTTCGGAAAGAACGAATTGGTACTGGATATTCGGCTGTCCCTTGAGCCAATCGAGCGCTTTCAGATCTTGCGAGCCAACCAGATGATAGGGGCTTGTCTCGGCAAGTAAAACAAAATACCCCCAAAACGACAGTCCGAGCACTACGAGAGCAATTCCCCACTTCAAAAAGCCCGCCGTATGCATCATTGCAAGCATTCTCCCAAAACCAATACTCGCTACAACGGCAATGACGGCGGCGGCGAAATAATACGAACGCTGGGGAAAAGCGAGAAAAGAAACGTCGGCGACATAAAAAAGCGTAACATTCACAATTCCGACGACGACGGCCGCAAGAAGTACCCGCGCCCATTTTTCTTTCCGAAGAAAAGAAAACCCGAACACGGCCGCGATAAATACGACGACTGGAATAACATCAAAGAAACTGTAGAAACTCATTGATGCGACCGTCGCCATATTTGACACAAAAAATGCGCTCACATCCGGCAGGGTACCCGACGGCCAAAATGCCTTGTACGGACTTGCGAGAAGCAGAAGAACGATCGCGGCAAGGCCAATACAAACAACAGTCAAAAACAAGACGGGGAATTTTTTTGAAAACGTTCCAGCAATTGGAATCAGCGAAAGAAGAACAAATCCCAAGAACGGCAAATACACGAGTGCAAGAGCGATCGAGACCGTGCAGGCAACGAAAAGATTGAGACGGCTTTTTAAAAACAGCCCGTGCGCTTCGATGAGTAAAAATAAAACGAAGAAAAGAGCAAAGGTGGATGGCACAAAAAACCACCACCCCAAGAAGCCCGTGCTGGAACGAAGACTTGCAAGAAACAGCGGCACAAGTCCGCCGGCCCAGAAATTTTTCGTTTTCTCGTAGAGCGCAAGCGAGCCGACGAGTGAAATCAAAAACATGTTGAACGCCGGCAAATACACCCAGGCTCCGATTGGATCCGTTCCGCCACTCATAACGCCGGCCAAGAAACTCGTGAAACCCGGCTTGTAATCAATGGAGTGAATCACAACATACGGGTTGGTATTCAAAGGCCTCCCCCGCAAAAGACTTTGCACGGCAGCAACATCCCCCCATTCGTCGGCGTGAATCGGCCAAAGGTAGCCAAAGTGGGGATAAAACACAAACACGGCGGCGAGAAGAGCAAGGATGACAAGGACACAGAAAAAAACCTTTTCCCGTCTCTGAAGCGCCCGCCACTCATCTCTCAGAATAAGTAGTTTATTTTTCTTTAAAAACCCGAGGATAATCGTGCCGATCGCAACGAGCGGGAGGAAATAATGAATGAGCGGAGAATAGAAAGCGGCCAAGAGAAATCCGAGGATAACCTCGAACGAAACACCGAGAACAAGCGCATAGACAATCCGTTTTAAAAACCCCGAAATGAACGGGAAGAAAAACGTCGTAAAATAGCCCGGGACAAAGAAGAGCACAAGCGCGAGTACAATCGACATAAGCTTCCTTTGATTATAAGATAAGACCGATGGGTAAAAAAGTTTCCGTCATCCTTCCCTGCCGGAACGAACGGGACACGATCCGCGAATGCGTCCGGGAAATCCGCGAAACCGCCCGCGCGGCAAACCTCGACGTTGAAATCATCGTATCGGATTCCTCGAACGACGGATCGGATGCAATCGCCCGCGAGGAAGGCGTGGTGCTCATAAAACACGATACCGAAGGGTATGGCTTCGCCGTGCGCGAAGGAATAAAACAAGCGCGAGGAGAAATACTCGTCTACGCCGACGCGGACGGCACGTACTCATTCAAGGAATTTCCAAAACTCGTGGAAAAACTCGAGAAAGCGGATCTTGTCATTGGCAGCAGATTTAAGGGGATGATGGAACGGGGTTCCATGCCCGCCGCGAACCGATTTCTCGGAACCCCCGTCCTCAACGCTCTTCTTTTGGTGTTCTTCGGTATACGGGTTTCCGACAGCCAATCGGGATATCGCGCAATGACCCGCTCCGCGTTCGAACGGTTTGACTTCAGAACCAACGGCATGGAGTTTGCGACGGAAATAATCATCAAAGCAAAAGAATTGCATCTTACGGTCGCCGAAGTACCCATCACCTACGCGGTGCGCCGGGGAACCTCGAAGCTCCGGCGGTACCACGACGGCATTGCCCATCTCCGCTACCTATTCCTCAAAATGCCTTTCTTGTGGTACGCCGGCACCGGACTTTTGTTCTTCATATTCGGCATTCTGTCGCTTTTGTTGAAAACGGGTTCCGCGACCACGCGACTTTTTTTCCCCATCCTCGGATTCGAAATCGCGTTTCTCGGCATCTTTGCAAAAACTTCGCTTTGGGTAAAATTCCATGAACGGAACGGGCTCGCGGCGAAATTTAACGAAGCGTTTCGATTTAAAACCGGAATGGCAATCGGATCGCTCCTCATTCTCATTCCCCTTGCACTCCGAGCTATCGGTCTCGGGCGGGAATTTTTCGACATTCTTTTCGTCTCGGCGATGCTCGGCATCCTTCTTATTGCGAATCTTTTTATGCTTTCCTTAATGAACTCAAATGAAAACGGCCATATTCCACCAGGCACTCGATAACATCGGCGGTGCGGAAATCGTGACGCTCACGCTCGCTCGCGGGCTTGAAGCTGACATTTATACGACAAACATCAACCGGGAAAAAATAATCGCTTTCGGTTTCGAGGATATTCTCCCCCGCCTCCGGTCGATCGGTCAAATTCCCGTGAAAGCCCCCTTCCGGCAACAGCTCGCGCTCCGAAAATTCAGGAGTCTCGATCTTTCGGGGCAGTACGATCGCTTCGTGATATCGGGAGATTGGGCAGTTGGCGCTGCCGTCAATAATCACCCGAACGTGTGGTACGCGCACGGCCCCCTCGACGAACTTTGGGAATTCAAAAACCAAGTACGCGGAGAGGCGCTCGCGTGGTGGATGCGCCCCATCTTCGACATATGGACCGCCACGAACCGCAAGCTCGTCAAACGGTATGCAAGGCATGTTGACCGTTGGGTCTGCAACTCGAAAAACGTCCGGAAGCGGATTTTGAAGATCTTCGGTTCGGAGGCGACAGTTATTTATCCGCCCATTGAAACGAACCACTATCGATACGAAAAGCCGAAAGGATATTGGCTTTCGGTAAATCGCCTTGTCGGACACAAGCGCATCGAGATTCAACTTGAAGCGTTCCGGAACATGCCGGACAAACGACTTGTCATTGCGGGAAGCTACGAAAAGGGAGCGCGGCAGTTCGAGTCGTACAAACAAAAACTCGAGAGGCTAAAACCGGAAAACGTCACGCTGCTCCACTGGGTCTCCGACGAAGAATTGAAAACGTTGTACGCCGAATGCATCGGATTCCTAACAACGGCCGAACGCGAAGACTTCGGTATGACCGCCGTCGAAGCGATGGCTGCCGGAAAACCGGTCATCGCACCCGACGACGGCGGATACCGCGAATCCGTCATTCAAGACAAAACGGGTGTACTCGTTCACGAGATGGATGCAGAACGACTCGCCGAGGCGGTAAAAACCATCGACCTTAAGCTGCAAAGCGATCCTCTCCGCTACCGTGACGCTTGCTGCGCCCGCGCAAAAGAGTTTGACGCGGACACCTTCATTAAGAAAATGAATTCATTACTTCCCTGACTCCGAGAACGGCATCCCCTTTCGCCCACGCCAAGTTCTCGTTTCGCCCATTCCAAGAAATTTCTTCGTAGTCGCGCGTAAACCCGTCCCGCTTTGCAAGCGTTTTCAAAGCGTTCTTCAGCGCCGGAAGGGCATGATGAATTCCGGTGTGTCCCAAAACGTACGCCCGGGGAGAAAAATGTTCGGGGTTGCCTTCGACGTACCGAATCGCTTCGGCGAGTTTTTCCGGCGTCGGTTTGAAAAGTACGCCCGTTTTTTCATTGATGTGCCGCGTGGTCGCGGGGCCGGCATCCTCAGGAAGGAGCATGGGTATATCGGCCGATAAACACTCCATCTTGAACCGGTTCAAGCCCTCGTGCTCGCTCGTCAAAATTCCCATCTTTGCCGTATTGATCATGCGGTTGATCGCCCCCGGATCATTCGGAAGATCGGCGTTGCGCTTTACAGAAGCAAACGGGAATTCGATGTTTGCATGAAGCTTCCGCGAAAGCTTCATGATCCGACGCTTCCTCCGGAGTTCTCCGCTTATACGCCAAGGCTTCGGCTCATCCCAAAAATGGCCGAATTTCAGGAACTTCCGATCCGGCAAAAGCGCGGCCGCCCGCACGAAAAGCTCGTGCCGCTTGAATGCGGGCCATGCGGCGATCTGGATGCCGGTGTATATCTTCGGAATATTGAGCGGACGGAATATGTCGGTATCCACGAAATCGCCGTTCGCGAATTCAAGGACGACGGCACGCGGAAATTTCCGTTTCGTCTCCTCGACGGTCGTCGGATCATCGACGAGCTTCACGTCAGCGGTTTGTTCACCATTCATCCAAAGCCACCCCCGCCGCTCGACGAGATAAAAATAATCCTTGAGGTGCGGCACAATCTTCGAAAGCCGATCGCACTGGTTTGCAACAATGACGCCTTTTTCAATGATGCCGTTCCCTCTCCTCGGTTCGGCAATGATTGCGAGCGATAATTCCATACGAAAACATCATAACACACCAGCTCGATCAACCTCCTCCCGGGCAACTTCGATCGGCTTCAAGACAACATCCTCCGCGATGATATGTTCGTAGCTCGGTTGATAAACAAGATTGCCGTCCTCCTTGCGGTACCGTTCATATCTCATTCGCCGCCGTTCCTTCGTCATATTACCGTAATGCCGTACCATGATCGGCCGGCGCTCTTGTCGGTTAGTCTGATACGGTATGAGCGAAAAATGGAGCTGCTTCGAAGAAACGATGTGCATCGCGTCTTTTTTCCGAAACAGCCGCGGCCGCCACAGGACGCCGTTCACCGATGGCGGGGGCGTATCGACGCGGACGTGGCTGTTATCACCCCAAAGATTGACGATTCCCAGTTCCACAATATCGGCATCGCTCCGCCGCACTGTTTCCCGCAGCGTGTCGCGGTACCGATCGTCAACAACTTCATCAATGTCAAGGAACAAAAACCACCGTGCGGAAATATGTTCCGCGAGAGAAAGAAGCATGTTCCTGTTTTCAAGATCGCGAAAACCGACGTGCGCCCTCTTGCGCACCTTCAAAACTATCTTTTCGTGAATGGCTGTTTCGTTCGTGCCATCCGTACTTCCGTCATCGAGGAGCACGATACCATCCGCGACGGCCGCAGCACCGCGAAGAAACTGCGGCATAAGTTGTTCCTCGTTGTGCGCTGCAGCAAGTACCACTAAATCATAGGTTTTCTTCTTCAACCGGAATTCTCTTATTTCAAGACCGTGCGCGGCGGCCATATCGATGATTCCATCCATACGGTTCCGAATCATTAAGCCGGCTCTCCGAAACCAGCTCAGGATCTGCATTCTGGAGAGGATTGCGATGCTCATCAATCGAAGGCATCCCGCGCTTACTCCGTCCCCCGTGCGGCGACTCTCGCCGGAAAGAGTATCAAAAAGACGACGGTACTCCTCTTTCACGCTCGCAAGTGATCGGAATTCAAGGCGACTCAAGAGCGGAATGTACTCTTTTACGAACTTTCGTACGTCGAAATGTTCGGCAAAAAGCTCAAGAGAAAATTCCCGGTAGCGCTCCCGGCTGCGATCGGATTGCAGGAGTCTTATGAGCGCGGCATAGCGCTCGCCTTCGTCCAGTTCGAAATCGGCCGGGCGCGGGAAGGTACACCGGAAATTATAGAAGAAAAATTTTTCGAAGTTACTTTCATCCACCAAGACGGGGTAGCGCGCAAACGACGGAGGGGTGAGCAGTATTTTCCCCAGCGATGCAGCTGCCATGAAGCTGTTGCCCGCACCAATGATGCAATCGGCGATATCCATAAGATTGTCGGCATCGGAGGTGTATTCGTCTCCGGTGACAATGCGCACCGAGACGCTCTCACGCCGCTTCAGTTCTTCAAAAACCCCGAGATCTTCCTTTACGCCGACAACAAGAAGGTTTGCTTGAATGCCGTCTTTATTAAGCCTCTCGACGAGAGCGATGCTTTTTAAAAAACTTTCCCGGTATAGCTCGCAGATCCGCGCAACCCGCAGAAAAATAAAACCGGGGGGGAGCCGTAATTCATTTTTCAGTCGCGCTATCCTCGCTCTGTCGGGAGTAACCCTTGCTACTCGATTGGGAAAACAAAAGAGCTCCGTTTCCCGGTATTTCGGATTGTTTTTGAAATAGGCCTCCCCCTCCTTGCTGTACACGATACAATAAGGAATACGGGGAAAGCGCGCTCCCGGCCCCATGCCGTCAAGTTGAGTATGGACGAACGGCACCCGAAAAATCCGGGAAAGATACATCGCTCCAAACAAAGCAGGGCTGCCGAATGAATGGATCGCATCCGGCTGCTCGACGCGCACCACCGATTCCAGTTTCTCGAGAATTTCCTTCATTTCTCCGGCGCGGCGCATAAGAAAAAAATACTTCCTGCAATCAAGAGAATCAAAAACGCGCGTCGCTTTCCCATCGCCTACAACGGCAACAACCGGCACGATACCCTCCCCCCGAAGGTTTTCCGCAAGATCTCTCATGCTGTGGAGATGTCCTCCCTGCCCATGATTCACCGAAGCAATGAGATACAAAACCTTCATATACTATATAATAAACACAACACTGCATAATGAAAGAGCACGTCCTCACGACCCTTGCCGACCAAAACTTCATTCCCCAGGCGAAGCAACTTTTCTCGTCGGCATACTGGAACGGAGGGTGGCAGGGGGATTTCCTGCTCTTGGCGCATGAGATCCCGAAGGAGGATTTGCGGTGGTTTCGGGAGAAAGGGATCATCGTTTTTCCCTGCAGGGCGCTCGGCGAGGGAATCATCGGGGAACGGCAGCACCCGGCAACGGTTCTTTCAAAATTCTATCTCTTTACCCCCTTCTTCAAGCAGTGGAAAACCGTCGTCTACCTCGACGCCGACATCATCGTTAAAGCCTCACTCGAGCGGTTGACGGAGACGACCGGATTCCTTGCCCCAAACGCAACCGGACTCAATTTCAAGAAGGAGTTTTCGAGAAAAAATCGCAAACTCTTCAAAGAACTCCGAGAATCCTATTCTCTCCGCGGAAGGGCGTTCAATACGGGGGTTTTCGCTTTCAACACGGATTTTATTCAAGACAACTCCTTCGACGAGATCACGGCACTCTATCGGAAGTTCGGCCCCTTGAATTTGTGCGGCGAGGAAGGAACGTTCAACTTGTATTTCTACCGGCAGTGGAAAATGCTCTCCGTCGTTTACAATGCATACCCAAAATACATGAACGACACGTACGGCCTGGGATATGAACGCCTCCGGGCAATCATTGTCCACTTCGTCGAATCGATAAAGCCTTGGGACCTCGGGAGCCCCTTTCATGCCGAGTGGACGCGGAATCTCAAGAGAGCTGATGCGATGAATTTTTCGCAGCGACCGGCGCCGGTAAAAGTCTGGACGGAAGAAGAAGAAAAAAAGTATCTCCATGCCCTTGCGGTTCCTGGTTTTTTCATCTCCCTGGCCTTCCACACCCGCCCGTTGAGTTCCGGCATTATGCATGCCTGGTGGCGAATAAGAGGCTATGCTTCACTCATCGGCTGGCGGACGATGGGGTTTACTTCCTTTGTTGGGTGGCACATAAAAATCTTCGCCGCGAACGCCCGTTGGCGCATCAAGGCCTGGTCCACTTCTCTTATCCGATCGTTTAATCACTTCACAAGTAAAATCGATCGCCTCGTAGGCCGCATCGGCCTCTTCATAAAGAAAGTTAATCCGCACCTCTACGAAAAAATCCGCATCAAACATGGACAATAACCCCAAGAAAAATGTTCTAGTAACCCTTGCCGACCAAAACTTCATTCCCCAGGCGAAGCAACTTTTCTCGTCGGCATACTGGAACGGAGGGTGGCAGGGGGATTTCCTGCTCTTGGCGCATGAGATCCCGAAGGAGGATTTGCGGTGGTTTCGGGAGAAAGGGATCATCGTTTTTCCCTGCAGGGCGCTTACATCCGAGACCTTCTCCGATCCGACGCACCGGTCCGCGGCTCTCTCAAAATTCTATCTCTTCACCCCCTTCTTCAAGCAGTGGAAAACCGTCGTCTATCTCGACGCCGATATTATCGTCAGGGCATCACTCGAAGAACTCGTGCACATCCGGGCATCATTCGCGGCCGGCGAGGCGGGCGGTTTTACGCTTCAAGACGAGTTTCTGGAACCCGATTCCGAAAATCAACAGGTCCTCCGGGAAGTCGAGGCGCATTATTCAATGGAAAAAACTGCATTGAACAGCGGTGTCCTTGCATTTAAAACCAAAATAATAAAAGAGGGGGTGTTCGACAAACTCCTCGCTCTTTACCGATACTTCGATGATGTCGACCGTTGCGGCGAAGAGACGGTGCTCAACTTGTTCTTCTATAAAAAATGGAAAAAACTGCCAATCTACGAAAACGCTTTCCCGTTTTACCTCTATCGAACCTACGGCATTCCCTACGAAAAAATCGACGCCGGCATTCTTCATGCTGTGGGAGAGGACATCAACAAACCATGGCTTACAACTTCCGTTTTTTACCAAGAGTGGAATAATAACCTAGAGAGAGCGGATGCGATGAATCTTTCGATGCGACAAAGACCGGCAAAGACATGGACTAAAAGAGACTGGAAAAGATACGTGCGCCGCTTCAAAACAACGGAATCGCCTTTTTTGAGTCAGCGGCCTTTCCTTTCATCCATCGATCGAATCATCGGCAAGATCGGTCTTGGTGTTAAAAAGGCATTGCCTTCCTTCTACGAAAAAATCCGCATCAAACATGAATAATAACTCCAAGAAAAATGTCCTCGTCACCCTTGCCGACAAGAACTTCATCCCCCAGGCGAAGCAGCTCTTTTCGTCCGCATACTGGAACGGAGGGTGGCAGGGGGATTTCCTGCTCTTGGCGCATGAGATCCCGGAGGAGGATTTGCGGTGGTTCCGGGAGAAAGGGATCTTGGTTTTTCCCTGCAAAGCGCTTTCGGAAAAAAGCATCGCCGGCGTGGAGCACCCTTCCGTCGTCCTCGACAAATTCTATCTCTTCACTCCCTTCTTTAAAAAATGGAAGCGGGTTATTTTCCTCGACGCCGATATTATCATCAGGGCATCACTCGAAGAACTCGTGCACATCGAAGAGCCCTTTTCTTCGCCGAATGCCCACGGTACTTCTTTACGGCAGGAATTTATCAAGCGCAACAAAGCCAACCGCAAGCTTTTTAAAACGCTGGAGCGGAAATATCCCCTCTTTGGGAGGGCATTCAACAGCGGCATCATGGCCATCAAAACCGGCAACGTCGAAGCGGACTCGTTTGAAAAACTGATGAACCTCTACCAACGTTTCGGCACTTTGAACAAATATGGAGAAGAAGCAACCATCAACCTTCTCTTTTATCGAAAATGGCACCGGATCTCGGATCTCTTCAACGTCTATCCGTTCCGAACTCACCGCGCTTACCGCATGCCCTACGAAAAAATGGAGGGTATCATTTTCCATTTCGTCCGGGAGGTAATGGCGAAACCCTGGCTTCCGGCTTCCTTTTTCCACGATGAGTGGGTACGAAATCTCGAGAAAGCAGACGCGATAGACATCGCGCACCCGCGGGAGCCGCAAGACATCTGGACGATAGAGCGAAAGCGCCGGTATCTCCGATCGCTTGCCCTGCGCAAATTCATCACCTATTACCGCCCCATCTTCTACTTCTTCGACTGGCTCGTCGGCAAAGTTGGGCTCTGCATAAAAAAACTGTCGCCCACGCTCTATGAAAAAGTCCGCATCAAAAATTAGTGTGATCGTTCCCGTGCGGAACGCGAGCGGAACACTTTCCGATTGCTTGACCGCCGTTCTCAACCAAACAGAAAAACCGTACGAGGTGATCGTCGTCGAGAATGATTCCGACCGCGAAACGCGAAGTGTTATCGACGATTTCGCAAAACGCTTCCCCGATTTTTTGAAAGTGGTGCACGAAAGCATTCCCGGCCGGGCGAGCGCCCGAAATACCGGCATCACAAGAACTCAAGGCGATATAATCGCCATGACCGACGCCGACTGCATCGTCCCCGAGGATTGGTTGAAGCAGATTACGCGCCCAATTTGGGAAGAAAACGAGCATGCGGTTATGGGTTTTGAAGAAGCGGCGGGCGAAAACTACTGGACCCGCATGCGGCAGGAAGAAGATGGGAGATTCGTATTTTCAAAATTCGACGGCCGATACGCCGCACACATCGACACCAAAAACTTCGCCATTCGGGCGGATTGCATAAAAGACACCATGTTCGATCCGACTATCCAAGCTTACGAAGACTGGGATCTTTTCCTCCGCCTCAAAAAGAAGGGGGTAAAAATCAGATTCCTCCCGGACCTTAAGGTCCGACACCATCACGATGCTTCACTTAGGGAATTGTGGAGAACGCAGTACGCACGGGCGCGCGGCCTCGAACGGATTTTCGTCGAACGTATCCACGATCCCGCATTCCGCGATTATTTTAAAGAAGACGAGAGCGCCCGCTCCCATCGAATTTGGAACTTCTTTGCGTTCGTCCCGTGGGCCGTCTTTCAATTCATCGTTTATCCACACCGGGCGCCCTTCCGCGTCATGTCGGACGCAGCGTGGAAAGTCGGCCTCGTCGTGGAATCGATCTCAATCCGCTTCTCACGGTTCCGCATTGCGATCACAAGAAAACTCCTCGGCATTTAAATGGAAACGCCCGAAATTTTCGTTATCTTCCAGACCATCCGCCCGCCGATGAATCTCCTCGTCTTCGGCGCGGGGAACGACTCCATTTTCTGGAACAAAGCGAATCGCGGCGGAAGAACGGTTTTTCTCGAAGACGAAGAAGCGTGGTTCAATCGCATTCAAAAGAAATGCCCCGCACTCGAAATATATCGCGTTCACTACGACACCCGCGTCGATGAGTGGCAAAAACTCATCAACCACCCAGAGAAACTCGAACTCAAACTCCCCGCCGACATTCGAGAAACGACATGGGACACGGTGCTTGTCGACGGCCCTGCCGGCTACGCACCCGACAAACCCGGCAGAATGAAGAGCATTTACGAAGCGTCACGCCTCGTAAAACCGGGTGGGTCGGTCTTTGTGCACGATTCCGAAAGAGAAGCAGAGAGAGTATGGGGAAAAATACCTCGGAAAAGAGAACGTTGTTGAGGAAATATGGGGACGCGCCCTTATGAGGAAATACCGATCGTCGATTCATACCTCTTGATTACCGATTCCGGTTTCCCTTCCGCGACAATTTTCCCGTTTTCAAGGAAGATCGCCCGAGAGCAGTATTTCCGGATTGGTTTCATGTCATGGCTTACCATGACGACCGCGGCTCCGGAATTTATGAAATCCTCCATCTTTTCGAGCGCTTCTTCTTTGAACTCCGCATCGCCGCCCGCGCCTAAAACTTCGTCAAGGAGCACGACCTCCGGTTTCTTGTGACTCATAAAACTAATGACGGAAGAAAAGCCGAGCCGCGCCACCATGCCGGACGAAAATTGGTAGACGTTCGTATCCAAAAAATCCTTGAGGCCGGAAAATGCAATGATGTCGTTGAAGTACCGCTTTACGTCCCGTTTTTTGAGCCCCATCATGGAACCGACGAGGTAGATATTCTCGCGCATCGTGAGTCTGCTTTGGAGCCCGATGTTGAAACCGCTCAAATACATAACGCGCCCCGGCGCACAGACGATGCCGCTGTCTTCTTTGTAGATCCCGGCTATGATACGGAGGAGTGTGCTCTTTCCGCATCCGTTCCGCCCGATAACACCCAAAACTCCCCCCGGCCGGCAATCAAAGGAAATATCGTCCAGCACCCGAAGTTCGCGGGTATCCCCCTTGCCTGCAATAAGCGAAACAAAGTGTCCCAAGGCGCCTTCGGGGGGACGAACCCGGATGTGGAATGTTTTTGATATGTTTTGAACATTCAAACCTTCCATACCTTTATACTCTTTCCGCAAGTTCGCGTTTTTTCGACTCGAAAAGCTTGATTCCGATGAAACAGGCAATGGCTCCGGCAACGAGGAGGGCACCGAATATCCGAACCGGCGGGAATGATTGGTGAATGAGAAGATCGCGGGAAATCCGGACGAAGTAAAAAAGCGGATTGAAAAGGTTCACGGTATAAAGAGCGGTCCCCGGCTCGACGGTGTAGAATATCGGCGTCACAAAGAACAGGAGCTGGCTCAAAATCATCCACACATTGTCGAGGTCGATCGTATAAACGCCGACCGTGGCACAAAAAAATCCTGCGCCGATAACAAAGGGCAAAAAGACCAGAAACGAAATGGGATAAAGCAATATTCCCATGATGGGAACCCCGAAGTAGATCATAAACACAGCGACGAGCGCCACTTCGAAAGCGTGTGAAAAGGCGGCCTCGAGGATCGTCGAAAGGACGAACGTTTCGGGGGAAACGTTGTTGATTGATTTCAAAAAACCGGCATTTGCATTGATCGCCTGGATGGACGTGGTAATGCTTTGCCGAAAAAAGTTAAACCCAGTAATGCCAACAAGCAGGTAGATCGGATACGACGGAGCGGAGGTACCGGGAAATGCCGCACCTTTCACGAAGAGGATGATAAAAAAAAGGGCGAGGGGACCCAAGAGGTACCACACGATACCAAGATAACTCCCCTCGTTCCGCAACTTAAAATTCGTCTTCGCGAGCGAAAAACTCAACCGAAGGATTTCCCGCATGCCTTATTGGAGCGTCATCGTCCCCTGCATCGTACCACTCTTCGGGCAGTACTGAATGCAATGGAATACGTAATCTCCCGCTGTCTTTCCGGTTGTATCGAATCCAAACGCCTGCGTTTCACCCTTCTTCACGACGACGTCGAAACCGATCTTCGGATTCGCAAAGCCGAGGTCATACGTTCCGTCAACCCCCGTGAAATTGATCATTAAAACCTTGCCGGCCGCCACCGTGAAAGTATCAGGAATAAATTTGCCGTTTTCGGCACGGATATTAACAACCGAAAAATGATCCTGCGCTACGGCTGCCGCCACAACATCGGCAGTCGAGGTCGATGAGGCATTCGATGTGTAATTCGGGTTTTGAGCTTTCTTGGTGCCGTTGAATATCCAAATGCCAATCAAAACGACCACGATGACCCCCAAGGCTATCCACTTAACCGACGCGTTACCCTTCTGTTTCTCCATAATTTTATTATAACATATCGACCTTATTAGAAGTTGGCGTTGAAGCCGACGCCGTCGAAGGTGCTCGAAAGACCGTCATAGACGAACTCGACGTAGTCGGTCTTGTTGGCGGCCGTCGTAAGGGTCGGCGCGACACCGCTTGACCAACGGACATTCGCCGGCCATGTCACGAGTCTGCTCCCCGTCGCATCCTGCTTCAGGGCAAGCGTATAGTGAGCGCCAGCTTGGCCGTTACTGAAGGTAAGAGCGATCGGCGATGCCCCGAGAACCAGCGTCTGGGTATTGCTTTGCGACCAATCGATGGTAGAAGCTCCCGTCGCCGTTCCATTATCAACCTCCGGAGAGAATATATTACGATATCCCGCATTGGCTATACGCCAACTGATCATTTGGCTGTCAGCGCCGGTCATATATCTTATAACATTTAATAATACTCCCTGACCATCGGCGGTATTAGTCATAAATCCAGTCTGATCATGGAACCAAATACCACCTTTTTCACTTTCTCCAATGACGCCTTCTATAAGACTCGTATTTCCATTTTGAGTGTAGATGACTTGAAAGGGCGGACGCACAGCAGTAATAACATTGCCGCCGTCGCCGTTGGCACCGATATCCGTGACCGACTGATAAGCCCTTGTAATAATATGATAATAATTGCCGGGAGCTCCTGAATATCCAGATTGACTGGTGCAGCTCGCTACCGGGTAAAGGCCCGAACATGTATCATTCCCGGTATCTATTATGTTTTTGCCATATTTCTTCCAAAGCGTGTAAAGGGTAGTGTTAAAAGAATCATCCCCCCAAGCCGATCCGTCAACCATATATATGTCGTAGTCTTGTGTGGCAAGCGTAGCAACCGGCGTGGAAGTATCAATAGTACCCACAATATATCCGTTATTGACCAACCAATCATATGTCGGATGAGATCCCGAATTATATCCCACAAGTACGACTTTTGGCTTGCGCCCGATAGATGTAACTGTATTGTAATTGACGTTGACATTGCCGTTCATATTTATACCCCCGTTCAGATTTGCCGCGTACGGCATAATATTCCCCGAAGGGTTCACGTAGTAGTTGGTATTCGTGCGATCGTAGAGAACGGAACCGACGTTGATGTTTCCGTTCACGTCGAGGCTGGTACCGGGAGCGGTGGTATTGATACCGACGTTGCCGTTAGGTATAGAAATTCCTGTCGAACCGCTAGGCAGTGCTTGGATAATGTTGTTAGGGGGAGAACTCCCAAACCCAAACATCAAGGCAGCTACGCCCGATGCGGCTCCGTCTCTGCTTAGAGTTACCCTCGGGTATGCTTCGGAAGCATAATATTCGTTCCATCCTCCGTTTTTATTTATCCTTACGTAACCACTTGAAGTATCTCCAATTTGTAAGTTTGCCCCCGGCCCCGCCGTTCCGATGCCGACGTTAGTCCCATTGTCATAGATCAGAGAATTTCCCACCGTGTTCGTGCCGGTGAATTTCGCAATGTAGTTCGTGGTACCGTTAACGCCACCGCTCACACCTGACGTGATTGCAGAATCGACATATGATTTTGTCGCCGCATCGGCTGCATTGATCGGCGTACCGACATTTTGGATACGATAATTATGGAGATCGAGACCAACACTGCCGGTTCCCGGATACATAGACATCACCGTTGTGTAAGAAACGGGATTAGCTGCCGGGGCCGAATAGTTAAAATTGACCGCGGGCGTTGAGCTTGTAGCAGTATGAAAATCAATCTGAAAACCGTACATACTTGTGCTAAATAGGTTCCAGCCGCCACTGTAATACTCATTGGCGCCTAACACTACGCCGCTGCTCCCGAAATCGGAGTTAACCGAAATTGGCGTGCCTTGATGACCCAAGTACACATCACCACTTACATCGAGTTTTGTCCCTGGACTCGCCGTCCCGATGCCCACATTACCGCTGACTATCATATTCCCCGCCCCAGCATCTGTTGATACATAACTGCTCCCAAGGGATAAACCGCCCGCACTACTTAATCGCATAGTTTCTGTGAGCGTTCCACCCGACCCACTCCAACTTGAACCATGTCCAAATCTGAGAGCACCATTCGAACCAGCGATTATCCCAGGATTGTTGACGCCGGCTGAATCCTGATTACCAATAAGAAAAAATTGCGTCCCGGAGGTATTAGTAACAGCCAGTGTATTTGCCACCGTCAGACTTTGCCCCGGCGCCGTCGTCCCAATGCCGACGTTGCCGCCGTTTGGCTGCAAGACAAGATAATTATACGCCCCTGCATTATTTGCGTAAGCCGAGCTTAGCCAACCATAACTTGTCCCTAAACCGACATTTTGTACTCCAATGTTTAACGCCGGGCCACCCATGCTATGTGAAAGAATCAACCCCGTATTCATGTTTCCGCTCGTAGCCGGTGCGCCCTCGCCACCGTTTATTTGGACAATTGATGTCGGGCCAGTTGTTCCAATGCCAACCGAACCAGCAAAGACTGCGGAATACGGCAGGATGGCGGCCGATGGCTCAACATAATAATTCGTGTTGTTGCGGTCGTAGTAAACTTGGGAATTAATGTTCCCGTTCACATCAAGATTAGTTCCAGGGGTTGAGGTACCGATACCGACATAGCCAGAACCGTTTATGTATACTGCATCTGAGCCATTCGTCCCAAGAACAATATAGCCATTGTAATCAGATCTCGCACCTTCCTCTATGTATGCACGCGAACTTGTGGTATACGAATTGTCTACTCCATACTGAATTCTAAAGGCGGCACCATTCCACCCACCTCCCGCATCGCGTCTATAGGCTGCAAACTGTAAACGACAGAGATTACCACAACTGTTCATAATCTCTGCTGGATAAGCATAGCTGCCAGCCGTAGTTCCAAGTGCTCCTGTACCATAGGCAACCAAGGCATTAGAAAGATTTGTCGGAGTTCCACTGTAGTTAATCGTCAACTTTGCATTTGGCGCAGTTGACCCAATACCGATATTGCTCCCCGATTGGTAGATGGCAGAATTCCCAACGGTGTTCGTGCCAGTGAACTCCGCGAGGTAGCCGGTTGTGCCGTTCACGCCGCCGCTCACACCCGTCGTGATTGCAGAATCGACATATGATTTCGTCGCGGCATCGGCTGCGTTGATTGGGGTACCAACATTTTGGATACGGTTGTTGTTCACGTCGATGCCGATGCTCGAAACATTCGTCGAAACCACAAGGCCAGCGGTTGTGGGAGCCGTCGTCCCGATGCCGACGTTGCCATTATTCGAAATGGTCATTACCGGCGATATGGTAACCGGCGATCCCACAGCAACTGTTTGAGCAGGACCGGTAAAGAATGTAATTTTCCCAGCGCCACTACTACTGCCACCGACGGTCACTGCAGCACGGTTTAGGCTACTGATGCCAGATGAGGATAAGAAACTACCTGGAGTGGAAGTGCTTGGGTTAACACCATAACCCATGACTGGTGCACCACTCGACTCTTCGGAGCCCCACACACTTAATGCAGTGCTGCCGCTATAGTAACCCTGTAAAATAACCGAGCCATTCACAGATGCACTACTCCCAGCGGTGATGATGCCGTTTCTAACATCCAAAGCCGTCTGGGGTGCTGTCGTCCCGATGCCGACGTTATACGACGTGCTGTCCGGGTACAGATTCGAACCGGAAAGTGCCCAGTACTGCGTTGAGGTTGCCATTGCAAAAGCAGAATCGACGTAGTTCTTGGTTGCCGCATCCGCTGCGTTGATCGGCGTGCCGACATTCGCAATACGGTTATTCTGGACATCGATGCCAACGGTTGAAACATTCGTCGCCACAACGAGGCCGGCAGTTGTCGGCGTTGTCGTTCCGATGCCGACGTTGCCGGCACCGTTGAACGTCATGATATTTGTGGGGCTAACCGGATTCCAATTGGTGCCCGTCGACTGATAAGTAACAAATTCCATTAAACCAGTGTTCGTTTTACCCATGGCAAATCCCGGATATGCAGTCCATGTCGCAAATTTTGGAGAAGCTAGCGTATAACTGGCATCAAGATCTCCTCCAAATAACTGCCACACATCAGCATTATTACTCCCATCATTGTACGTCTGGATATACAAACTTCTTGTCCTTGCATCTCCATATACGCCCGATTGGTAAAGAGTATGGACGCCCGAAGAAGCCCACAGTGACGTACCTTGATTGAGAGTACCACTAAGATTTATTCCCCCAGCTACATCCAATTTTGCCCCCGGACTCGCCGTTCCGATGCCGACGTTGGTTCCATTGTCATAAATTAGAGAATTCGCGATTGTCGAAGTACCGGTCCACTTCGGGATGTAGCCGGAGGTACCCGTACCGCCGACGTTGCCGGACGATCCGCCGGGAGCGTACGAAGAATCGACGTAACTCTTTGTCGCCGCATCGTTCGGATTCACCGGCGTGCCAAGATTCGCGATGCGGTTGCCCGCCACATCGATTCCTACTCCGCTCACATTCGATGTTACAACCAGACCAGCCGTCGAGGGGGTACTCGTTCCAATACCAACATAACCGCCAGCTCCGGCATTGAAATAAGTATTCGTGCCACTGTAGGAACCTATCTGACTCCGAACAACATTATCGGTGTACACATCTATGTAGCCGCCGGCGTTCCCGGTCCAGCCAGTTTGCATTATTAAATCACCGGCACCCACACCGCTTGCCACTCTGGACGTAAAAAGGCCATTCACATCCAGCAGGGTCGATGGGTTAGTAGTCCCGATGCCGACGTTGCCGCCGAAATAATTTGTGCCGGCCTCAGAATAAATAGAATAATTATTTGATGCAACTGTACCAGGGTTACGTATATATAGCTGTGCACTATTAACTATGCTTCCGGTGCCGATTAAAGTTGGCGAGGCAATCTCAATAGCGTTGGCTTGCTGAACCGCATAAGATCCCACGTTATAAGGCGTACCAATATCAATACCTCTAATCCAGTTTCCGTTTGCAAAAGCGTTAACTGTTTTATCAATTGAAAGGGCTATATGATCCCATGCGGTATTTGGTCCAATTTCCATCCCTCCATTAAATCTTGACTGCCCGCTAACATCTAATTTATACCCCGGCGCCGTTGTTCCAATTCCAACACTGCCGGCGAATATCGCGGAGTACGGCATGATGCTCAAGCCCGGATCGACGTAGTAGTTCTGGTTGTTGATACTGTGGTAGTCGTAACCGTAGATTGATCCGTTCGGTGTAATCTGAAGAACTCTGTTTCCCCCGCTCCCGTTGGTGGAACCGGCAAGGCTTAGCGTTCCCGATGCGGTATCGGCATACCAGGTGTACCGGTTGCTACCAGTGAGAAGTGAGAAGCCCGGATTCGACGAAGAGGAAATCGTGAAGAGCCTGCCAAACGAAACACCGCCTGTCGGAGTAATCAAGGCGCTTGAGGTGCCCAATCCCACATTGTAACTGGAGTCAACTTGGAGCGTCCCGCCTCCCGCAGGCGGGGTCTGCGAAGGACCAACGAACTGAGCGAACGCTGTCACTGCCGGAGTCAAAACAAGCACCGCCGCAAAAATCAAGATCAGATATTTCCTTCTGGTCATTTCCTTAATTATACCAGAGTGGTTATGTCGAATGGAGGGCTTCTCGCTTTCGTGGCACAGGGATCCTCATATCTCTGGCGAAACTGCCACGCTCGACAAATTTCCCTGGCTTATAGGAAACCGAATTGTCCGTTAGATTAATGAGATACGTAATTGATTTGGTCCACGCACGATGCCAAAACAAGAAGACCAAGTGCCGGTCGTAACTTACGAATCGGTTAAGGGACAGGAAAAGGAAGCGCAAGATGGCTTAGATCGGGCATTCGATCTTCTTTTCGATGATGTCCTAAAGACCAAGTGGGCAGAATGTCGGAAGGCCGAGAGAGCAGCGCGTCCATCAAAGGTTGACAGCTAGGCAAAATATGGTATATAATGGATGCATGGAATTCATGACGAGGAATGAAGTGGCATGGTACCTTAGAGTCAACCGAAGGACAGTTGAGCGATGGCTCAAGGGAGGACTCATTAGGGGGTACAAGCTCGGAAGCGGAAGGACTGCATTATGGCGCATCCCAAAGGGCGAACTTAAGAAGTTTCTCGACGAGCATTCGTCCACGAAGCATCCATGGAGGAAATCAAGAAAGGAATAAAACTCATCGCCGTCTATGCGAGGGTATCGACGGCAAAACAGGAAGAGGAGAAGACAATTGAGACACAATTGTCTGCGGTGAGGGAATTCGCCAAAGAGAACGGTTATACCATTGTGAAAGAATATATCGATGATGGGTGGAGCGGGGATATCCTGGTACGGCCTCAACTCGATCAGCTGCGGCAGGACGCGAAGAACAAAATCTGGGAGGCGGTACTAGCGTATGATCCAGACCGTTTGGCTCGCCGTTACTCATATCAGGAACTGGTCATGGACGAACTGAGGGAGGCAGGGACCGAAGTACTCTTTGTGACAACCCCTGTTCCGAGGAACGGCGAGGAAAGGATTCTTCAAGGAGTGAAGGGGTTGTTCGCCGAATACGAGAGAGCAAAGATTGCTGAACGGTTCCGGCTCGGCAAGCTGCGCGTGGTTAAAGAAGGGCATGTTCTTGGCAGCGTTGCTCCTTACGGCTACCGATATGTCCGACGCCACGACAGAGAGCATGGTTATTACGAGGTGAACAAGAATGAAGCAAGAGTAGTAAAGAATATCTTCTCCTGGGCTGCCTATGAGGGACTGACGATCAGGGGGATTGTGAAGCGCCTCTACGAACAAAACATCAGGCCGAGGAATAGCGGACGGGGCACATGGACAACCGGTACTCTTTGTCGACTTCTGAGGAATGAGTCGTACATGGGCGACGCCTACTATGGGAAGACACGCCCGGTCGTTCCTGAGCATCCGATGAAGATGGATAAATACCGGAAGACGAAGAAAAGTAGTAGCCGAGTCAGACCACGGAGCGAGTGGATCAAGATCCCGGTTCCCCCGATTATAGAAAGGGATTTGTTTGAGCAAGCGCAGAAAAGACTTAAGGCTAATTTCACCTTCTCGAGAAGGCACCGGAAGTATTCGTACTTGCTTGCCGGAAAGATCTGGTGCAGTTGCGGTTACCGCCGCAACGGTAACGCTATTCGAAAGGGCAAACTCAAGTACTATGTTTGCACTCAGGGTCTCCACACATTTCCGCGGCCTTCCGCCTGCCATGAGAAGGCGGTGAACGGGACCTTGGCCGATGAGCTTGTGTGGCAGAAGCTATCTTCACTCATGAGTTCTCCAAGATTGCTTGCGGATCAGATCAAGCAATGGGTCGCGCGGCGAAACGTAAAGAAGAGAAGGTCTTCGACCGAGATCCATGTAGTGGTGCAGGAGATATCGAGGTTAGGCGCAGAGGAGGAGCGTTACATGAAAGCATATGGCGCGGGATTTCTTTCACTTGAGAAATTGGACGAGTACACGAAGCCGGTGAGGAATAGGATCACTTCTTTGAAAGGTGCATTGGTAAAGGCAGCGGCGGAGAAGAAAGAAAGCGAAGAACTCGCTTTGCCTCGTCAGAATGAAATACAAACCTTTGCGAAGCTGGCGGCGGAGCATCTCGGGGAATTGGATTTCGCAGCGAAACAAGTCATAATTAGAAATGTAGTAGACAGGATAGTCGCAACTCAGAGTGAACTACACGTCTATGGATTCATACCCGTATCAAGTTCAAACAGTGCTCCATTGTGTTGCAGCCATGGGTACGTCGAGTGCCTTGATAACTCCGACAGGCGGCGTTTCGTTCGGCAGGCTCTTCACCATTTCTTCTTCATCGAATCCGGGTTTTTCGCTTCTTA